>NZ_BAAAOS010000069.1:0-25591 GCF_039530625.1 Kribbella sancticallisti
ACATCCTTCCGGAGCAACCGCTCCTGATCTCGGATGTCCGTCAAAACGGGTCAGCCCCACCCACTTCAGCCATCAGGTTGTGTCTCTGAACGAGACCCAGCACCTGCAAGGTCTTTGAGAGCCACCAATGGTGGGATTGACACCATGTCAGAGCCACATTCGGCCGTACGGACGCCCTGGTCTTGAGTGCGATCGGGCACTGTCGCAGCAGATCCTGAAACAGAGGAGGAGCGTCGCGTGATTGAAGGAGCGATCATCGCCCTGGTCGGCGCAGCGATCGGCTGGCTTGCGCGAGGAGCACGGAAGCCGCCCAGTTCGAAGCCGAGCCTCTGCTCTTGTGGAGATGCCCGCGGCATGCACATCGACGGCAAGGGTGCCTGCCAGGCCGAAGAGAAGCACCGCGACCCCCTGACCGGCGGGCAGATTTTCCGGCGCTGCAAGTGCCAGTTGTACGACGGCCCCGAACCTCTCCCCGAGTACTACGCCCGCGAGCTCGAGGGCTAGTTCGACGCGACGCAAAGCCCCGTCAACTGATCAAGGTGGTCGGCGGTTCCCGGACGAGCACGCAAGTCGTCTGAACAAGGGGGACATGGCCCCAGGGGAACCTTCGCGTGCTGCCAGCCTGTCTATACGGGTGGAGGGTCCTGAGAGAACGGGCGGGGCATGGGTAGGGACGACGACTTCGGTGAGTACGTAGCGGCGCGTTGGGGCAGCCTGGTGCGCTCCGCGGTGCTCCTGGGGTGCACTCATGCCGAGGCTGAGGACCTTGTGCAGACCGCGCTGGAACGGTGCCTGGTGAAGTGGGGCAAGGTGCGGGAGGCCGATGACCGCGACGCCTACGTTCACCGGGTGGTGATCAACATCTTCCTGTCCGGCCGCAAGCGCCGGTGGACGGGAGAGAGGCCGACGGCGGCCCTTCCGGAGCGGGCCGGCATCGACGAGACGACCGGCATCGACGACACCGACGCGGTGATGCGGGCGCTCGATCGATTGGGCGGCGACCAACGCACCGCGGTGGTACTGCGCTACTACGCCCACCTGAGCGAGCAGCAGATGGCCTCCGTGCTCGGGGTCGCCCCGGGCACCGTCAAGAGCCGTCTGTCCAGAGCTGTGAAGGCGCTGGCCCAGGACCCGGACTTAGCAGAACTGCGGGGAACACGATGATCGAAGACAAGCTGACCGAACTCCTCGAACGCGCGGGGGACCGGACGACCGTCGGGCCGCCGCCGATCGAGGCGATGCGCGTAGGCGCCACCCGGCTGCGTCGTCGCCGGACAGTGGCAGTCTCCTTGGCCGGCGCGGCAGCCGTGGTGGTGGCGGCCGGTGGGACGACCGCTCTGGTGGCGCAGTCCGGCCCTGAGGACCCGCCCGCGCCGGCCGCCTCCGCCAGCCCGAGCCTGGCACCTACCGACCTGCGTCTGGTGGGATTCGGGCACGCTGCCATCGCAGTGCCCAAGGAGTGGGGTACGAACGAGCTAACGTGCCTGACGCCACACATGGACACGGTGGTCATCGACCCGGGTGGCGGGCACCTCTGCATGCACTATCGCCGCTCTGGGGTCGAGAGTGTCTACCTGACGAGTATCAAGCCATGGTTCGGCTTCCACGCCGACGAGACCATCGAGATCGACGGAGTACGGGCCGAGCGTCAGCGGACGAGTTGCACGGGCGACACTCCCGGACCGGTCACCGTCTGTTCAGGCGCCGTGTTCATTCCGTCTCTCACCACCTGGTTCCGGGCGGAATCATCCACGAACGCCGCCGAGGTCGACCGCATCCTCGAGCGGATCAGGATCGTCCCCGACCAGGTCGGCGTGCCGGCGTACACGCATCTCGTAGCACCCCGGGATGGAGGCTCCGGCGAGAAGTACTCCGACGCGCTCACCGCAGCGGGTCTGAAACCGAAGATCGAGAGCACCAGATCCCCCAGCTACCCGCCTGGCATGGTCCTGGACGTCTCACCCGCACCCGGCACGATGCTGAGGCCCGGAGCGACGGTGACGGTCACCGTCGCCTCGTAGCCGCAGCTACTCGCCGGAGAGCGGTGGGTTGGCCCAAGCTACGCCGGCCCAGCGGAAGTAGACGGGAGCGT
The DNA here is from genome assembly GCF_039530625.1 of Kribbella sancticallisti. Lineage (NCBI taxonomy): Bacteria > Bacillati > Actinomycetota > Actinomycetes > Propionibacteriales > Kribbellaceae > Kribbella > Kribbella sancticallisti. The sequence continues at coordinate 2,093 of NZ_BAAAOS010000069.1, forward strand.
TGAAGGTGGTGGGGACCTTGCCCAGTCCCTTGATGACAGTGGAGGTCCCGCTGGCGCGGCCGACGGCATACAGGTAGCCCGCCTGGGTTTCCTTGTCGATGCCCAGCAGCAAGGTGCCGTACTGGCCGCACTTCTCGGCGATCAGGTGGTCGAACGCCTGCCAGGTGGAGCTTCGTACGACCTTCACCACCGGCTTCATCGGTACGGCGACCGGGATGCGGATGGTGTAGAGCGCTCCGCTCCGGGTGTTCGCGAGGAAGGTGTCATAAGTGCGGGTCTGGCTGATCAGCGTCATCGTCCGGACCGCCGAGAACCCGGGGTACGAACCAGCGCTCTGCCAGACGCCCTTGGCGAGCCGCCAGCGGACCAGCGTGCCGTCCTTCCGCAGCCCGTACTCGTGGGTGCGGTAGACCGAGGTCGACGACGCGCCCTCGTCGTAGCGGGACTCCTCGAAGAAGCTGAACTGGTCCCAGCCGCCGCCGATTCTGGCGAGATCGACCTTCTCGTCGCCGGAGTTGAGCCGGTAGCCGGCGGTGTACATGCTCGAGCCGAGCACGACCTGGCCGACGTACGACGTGGTCCCCGGGACCTCTGGTTCGTGAGTCCACGAGCCACTCAAGCGCGCGAGCCCGTCGGCGAACCGATTGGGCGCGACCACCCCGGTGTTGCCGGCCGTGATCGGCGCAGTGGCGGTGATCCGCTGGCTCAGGTGATCGCCTCCGGCATTGACCGATCCCAGCGACAGCGCGCACGGCGCGGTGGTGGACGCGGTTGATCCAGTCTCCGTCTGTACGGCGTGGGCCGGGGTCGTCGCCAGCCCGACCACCAGCGCTGCTGCTCCCAGCGCGACCGAAACCCGACTGCCCATCGTTACGTCCTCCTGAGTGGCGCCCGTTGTGACAAATACCCTGATGCGGCCCAAGCCGGAAAAGTTATCCGCCGGGGTAGCCTCGGCGGTGTATTCGAGGAGGTGTGGGATGTGTCGAGCGGTGAAGTGTCGTGAGTGTGGGAAGACCACCTGGGCGGGCTGCGGGCAGCATGTGGCGCAGGTGAAGCAGCGCGTCCCGGCCGAGGAGTGGTGCGGCGGTCACCCCAAGGCTGCAGGCGGCAGTGGCTTCTTCGCCCGGCTGTTCGGTCGCTGAAGTGGTGCTGCGGTTCCTCGCACCAACCTGAGAAGTAGCGCCGCCGCGATGCAGGCCGCGGCGACGGTGAGGACGACCGGACGATAGCCGACCGCGTTGGCGAGCAGCGCGCCGCCGAGCGGAGCGCAGGCCTTGGCGATCTTCACCGGGGTGGCGAGGGTGCCGGCGATCGTCGCGTAGCCGGCCGATCCATAGCGATCGAGCAGGATCGCCGGCGTGGCGATCGAGGCGACACCGAAGCCGAGCCCGAACAGAACCAGGCACGGTACTGCGCCCGCCAGGTGCCGCCCGGTGAAGGGGAGCAGCGCGATCGCAAGGCCCTGAACGGCCAGCACGATTGCGGTGATTTTTGCCATTGGCAACCAGCGGAGCGCGACGGTGGTGGTGATGCGCCCGGTGACCGACAACAGGCCCAGCAAGCCGGTCAGGGTCGCCGCGACTGCCGGCGAGTGACCCAGCGTGGTCAGGTACAGCACCAGATGAACAGCGATCACCGCCAAGGCTGAACTGTGCAAGACGAAAGCCGCGGCCAGCAACCAGAACCCGCGATCGCGCAAGGCCTGCCGAGGCCTGGCCCGCCTGGTCTCCGCAGGACGTGGCGCGCTCCGACGAAGTGCGATCGCGTGCAAAGGCACAGTCACTACGGCGAAGAGGGCTGCCAGCAAGAGCAGTGTTTGGCGCCAGTCGTAGGCGGTGAGCAGATAGCCGGTCAACGGAATGAAGATGGAGCTGGCGAAGCCCGCGACCAGTGTGATGCCGAGGAGAGCTTTGGCGCGGCTCTCGGGAGCCGTGACCGCAACGACCACAGCGAACGCCGGTTCATAGAGGACCATCGCTGACGCAGCCCCGATGGCAATGAAGACCGCGTAGAGCTGGGCGACGGTCTGAACCTGCGACCAAGCCAGTACTGCGCTGCCGCCGAGCACCGAGCCGGTAGTCATCAGCAAGTGCCCACCACGGCCGTCTAGCCACCGGCCGACCGGTACCGAAAGGAGTCCGCTGGTCAGCACGGCAGTGGTGAGGGCTCCGGCGGCTGTAGTGGTGGAGATGCCGAGGTCTCGGCTCATCGGTCCGAGCAGCGCGCTGAACGCGTAGTACAGGACTCCGTAGCCGACGGTCTGCGTGACTGCCAGCGCCGCCACCAGGCGCCGCGGTACACCGGAACGGCCGCCGCTCCTCGTGCGGGAAGCAGCGGCCGTCGCGGGTGTCATCAGCCGCAGCAGCTCGACTGCTTGGTCTCGACGACGTTGAGCAGGCCGCCGCTGATACCTGTGGACAGGCCGCGCGAGGTGACCTCGACTGCCTGCGGTGCAGGCCCGCAGCACCCGCCTGCGGCCTCGTCTGCCTCAGAGCCGTAGGCCAGGTTGGACGAGCAGACGCCAGTCTCCGGCAGATCAAGCTGTACGTCGCGCGCCGCCTCCCAGTCACCCGCCAGTGCTGCCACTACCGAGCGGGCCTGCTCGTAGCCGGTCGCGAGGAGGAACGTCGGGGCACGGCCATAGGACTTGGCTCCGACGGCGTAGTAGCCCGGCTCCGGGTGTGCGAGTTCGTCGACGCCGTGTGGCGGGACAGTGCCACAGGAGTGCTGGTTCGGGTCGATCAGCGGGGCCAGTGCTCGGGTGGATCCCATGATCGAGTCCAGGTCGAGTCGTAGCTCGCCCACGATGTCGTGGTCGGGCCGGAACCCAGTCGAGTTCACCACGGTGTCCGCGACCACCTGCTGCTCACCGGAGGTCAGGAGAACCCGGCCGTCCGCCGTCGGTGCCACTGCTTCGATTCGGAAGCTACTGACCAGCTCGACGCGACCGGACTGCACCAGCTTCTTCAGGCGGCTCCCGAGCGCGCCGCGGGCGGGGAGCTCGTCGGCGTCGCCTCCACCGTAGGTGCGGGCCTGGTCGGTGCCACGGACCACCCAGACCACCTCTGTGCCAGGTGCTTGGTCGGCTAGCTCACCCAGGTCAAGCAGGGTCGTCGCTGCGGAGTGACCCGCGCCGACGACCGCAGTACGGCGTCCGGCGAAGCGGTCGCGGTCACGGCCGAGTACGTCGGGTAGGGCCCGCGAGATGTTGGCAGCAGCGTCCTGCTCGCCGCGGGCCGGGATGCCGGAGCCGCCGAGGACGTTGGGGCGTCGCCAGGTGCCTGCCGCGTCCATGACGGCGGATGCCAGCAGCTCCGAGCCGTCTGACAGGCGGACGAGGAAGGGCGCGGCCTCGCGGCCCGCAGTACGGACGCGGTCGAAGCCGACCCGGGTCACGGCGACCACGGCAGCGTTGTAGCGGATCTTGTCGCTCAGTTGGGGGGTCTTGGCGAGCGGTGCGAGGTAGGAGTCGATCAGGTCGCCACCGGTGGGCAGCGCGCCCGGGTCGGGCTCGGTCCAGCCGCCGGCCTGCTCGAGCAGTCGCCGGGCCGCCGAGTCGATGCCGTAGCGCCACGGGCTGAACAGCTTCACGTGCCGCCACTCGTCGATCGCCGCCGCGGTGGTCGGTCCGGATTCGAGGACGACGAAGTCGAGGCCGCGTTCGGCCAGGTGGGCGGCCGCGGCGAGCCCGATCGGGCCGGCTCCGATGACCGCTACCGGCAGCTCAGAGATGCTCATGGGAGTCCTTCACTAAGTTGATGTTCATCTAATCAGCGATTCCCACCTTGCATCTTGCTTAGATGGAAGTCAAGATAGACGCATGTCAAAACAGCAGATTTCTCCGGAGCGCAGCGGTGGCTGCTGTTCGCCGATCTCGGTGATGGCGCTCAACGAGTCCGCCGCGGCCGAGGGTGCCGCGGTCTTCAAGGCCCTGTCCGATCCGATCCGCCTGCGGCTGATGTCGATCATCGCCTCGGCCGGTGACGAGGTCTGCGTCTGCGACATCACCCCGCACTTCGCCGTCTCCGGCCCGACGATCTCGCACCACCTGCGCGTACTGCGCGAGGCCGGCCTGGTCGACTGCGAGCGCCGCGGCACCTGGGTCTACTACTGGCCCCTCCCCGACCGCATGCAGTGGATCTCCGCCCTGCTCGCGGTCCCGGAACCCACCCACTGACCTCCCCAGCCGCCCACTCCACCAAGGGGAGACGTTCGTCATGCCCACCTCAACCGAGGCGCACGCAGTACCGGTCACCAGGCAGTTGTCGTTCCTGGATCGGTATCTGGCTGTCTGGATCGTCGCAGCGATGGCGGCCGGGCTGCTGCTCGGCCGGCTGATTCCCGGGCTGGACGACGTCCTGGACGCCGTGAAGGTCGGGTCCGTCAGCCTGCCGATCGCGCTCGGCCTGCTGCTGATGATGTATCCGGTGCTGGCGAAGGTCCGCTACACCGAGACCGCCAGGGTGACCGGCGATCGGCGGCTGCTGGGCGCTTCGTTGGTGCTGAACTGGGTGATCGGGCCGGCGCTGATGTTCGCGCTGGCGTGGCTGTTGCTGCCCGACCTGCCGGAGTACCGGACCGGTCTGGTGATCGTCGGGCTGGCCCGTTGTATCGCGATGGTGCTGATCTGGAACGACCTGTCCTGCGGAGACCGGGAGGCCGCCGCGGTGCTCGTCGCGATCAACTCGGTCTTCCAGATCATTGCCTTCGCCGGGCTCGGCTGGTTCTATCTGCAGGTCCTGCCGGGGTGGCTCGGGCTCGCCACCACCAGTGCGGAGTTCTCGGTCGGCGCGATCGCGATCAGCGTGCTCGTGTTCCTCGGAATCCCTTTGGTGGCGGGATATCTGACCCGCACGATCGGCGAGCGGACCCGCGGCCGCGAGTGGTACGAGGGGCGGTTCCTCCCGCGGATCGGCCCGGTCGCGCTCTACGGGTTGCTGTTCACGATCGTGATGCTGTTCGCCTTGCAGGGTGAGGCGATCACCAGTGCTCCGCTCGACGTGGTGCGCATCGCAGTACCGCTTCTTGCGTACTTCGTCCTCATGTTCGGCGGCTCCTTCGTGCTCGGGTATCGCCTCGGTCTCGGGTACGCCAAGACCGCGACGCTCGCGTTCACTGCCGCCGGCAACAACTTCGAACTCGCGATCGCCGTTGCCATCGGCACCTTTGGTGTCACCTCGGGCCAGGCCCTGGCAGGCGTTGTCGGTCCGCTCATCGAAGTACCGGTTCTCATTGCCCTCGTCTACGCCTCGCTGTGGGCCAGGCGTCGCTACTACCAGGAGATCTGATGTCCATCCCCGAAGTGCTGTTCGTCTGCGTCCACAACGCTGGCCGGTCGCAGATGGCGGCGGCTCTGCTCGATCACCACGCGGCCGGGCGGGTAGTGGTCCGCTCGGCCGGCTCGCAGCCCGCGGACCGGCTGAACCCGGCTGTGGTCGAGGCCATGGCGGAGGTGGGGCTCGACATCTCCAAGGAGTTCCCGAAGCCGCTCACGGACGACGCGGTCCAGGCGTCCGACGTGGTGATCACCATGGGCTGCGGCGACGAGTGCCCCTTCTACCCTGGCAAGACCTACCTGGACTGGAAGCTCGACGACCCGGCCGGGCAAGGGATCGACGCAGTACGGCCGATCCGGGACGAGATCGACGCCCGGGTCCGCGCGCTGCTCGCGGAACTCCTTCCCGGGGATGTCGAGAGCAAGTAAGCGGCTCCGACGTCTCGCGCGACAGAGGCGAGCGGCGGAGGATGAGCTATGCGAGATCTGGTGGTCACCGAGAACATCACGCTCGACGGAGTGATCGAAGCCACCGGGTGGTTCGACCCCGGCGACGACGGTGACGCCGACATGACGGACGTGGTGGCGGTTCTGGCGAAGCAGAGCGAGGCTGCTGATGCGCTGGTGCTCGGCCGGCAGACGTTCGAGGACATGCGGGGCTACTGGCCTTTGCAGACTGATGACACGACGGGTATCTCCGACTACCTCAACACAGTGGCGAAGTACGTCGTGTCCTCCTCGCTGCAGGACCCTGAGTGGGAGCACAGCACCGTACTGCGTACTCCGCGCGAGGTGGAAGCGCTCAAAGCCCAACCAGGCAAGGACATCGTCGCCACTGGGAGCATCCAGCTCGTGCATGCGCTGATGGACGCCGGGCTCGTCGACGAGTACAGGTTGTTCGTCTACCCGGTGGTGGTCGGGTCCGGCAGACGCCTGTTCGCCGACGGGGCTACTCCGACGAACCTTCGCCTGGTCGAGGCGCAGCCATTCACCTCGGGCATCACCCTCCTGCGCTATCGCACTACCTAGATACTCACTGAATGGCTTATGTGGGTTCCTATGTCTGGCAGCTGCGCCAAGCGGTCGGCTCTCAGCTCTTGTTGCTGCCGGGTGCTCAAATAGTGGTAGTGGATGAACTGGACCGGGTGTTGTTCCAGCGGCGGCGGGACTCGGGGCTCTGGGAGTTTCCGGCCGGGTCCGCTGAGCCCGGGATGAGCTTCCGGCAGACGGCGGCGCAAGAGCTGTTCGAGGAGGCCGGGCTGCGGGTGGATCCTGCGGACCTGGTCCCGTTCGGGTCGCTGTCTGAGCCGGAGGTGCATGTGATCAGCTATCCGAACGGGGACCGGGTTCATGCCTTCGCCCTGTGCTTCGAGGCTCGGTGTTGGTCGGGCGAGCTGACGCCTGGGGTCGACGAGGTGGTGGAAGCCGCTTTCTTCGAGGAAGCGCCAGACCCGCCGCAGCCGCAGACGCTGGTGGTGTGGGAGACGTACCAGGCCTACCGCGCTACTGGTCTCTTCCAGGGTCGTTAGCCGGGAAAGACAGGTGCTGGTGGATCAGCTTCCAGCCGGTCTCTTGGCGTTGGAAGACGCGGGTTGCCCGGGACCAACTGTCGACGTCGCCGTCTGCTGTGGTGGCTTCGACGTGGTCGAGCCCCCAGGCGATGGCCAGGTCGCCGCGGGTCAGCACCGTCATATCGGGCGTGCTCAGGCTGACACCACCGGTAGCGGTGTCGAGGCCGGCCTTGCAAACCTCCCGTACTGCGGACTTGCCGACGTACTGCAGTGGCCCGGCGTGCTCATAAGAGACGACCTCCTCCGCGATGCCATCCATCAGCCCTTCCAGGTCCTTGGCCGCCGTGCGGTCCGACCAGTGACCCACAAGCTCCCGTACTTCGGACTCCGCGCCTGGGGAATCCTCGCTCGGGAACGAGTGGTGCTCGTGGCTCACGACCCACCGGCCGTTCTCCTTGCGCAGGCCCAGCGTCAACCGCAGCCGTGTCGGGCTCGCCGGGAACTCCTCGGCCATCCCGCACCTGAGCAGCGCGAAGGCGAAGGCGACGTCCTCGCCGGCGGTCACCTCCAGCGACTCGATCTCGAACACGGCCCCCGACGCCTGCCACTGGAAGAACCCGGGCCAGGTCTCGCGATACTCGTCCAGCCCGCGCGCACCCTGGTACGGCGGCGGCACATCGAACATCACGATGTCGGCCGAGTGGTCCTCGAGCACCGCCGCCAGGTCTCCCGCCCTTACCGCGGCCGCCCAACCTTCGATCAGTGCCCGGATCTCCTGCTCGTTCGTGGTCATAGCTCTGCCCTTCTCGAAAAGTCCTGCTCTGTCACCGATAGAACCCGGGCCGAGCCGGAAACTCATCGCGACCGAGTCAGAATCCTTACCCGGGCAACTCGGTGGGCAGCCCGAACTCGGCGAAGTCGGCCTCCAGGAACGAGACCACCTCCGCGATCGCCGACCCCCGCAGTACGAGGAGGTCGAGGCCCATCGGGACGTAGCGGCCGTCCTCCCACTGGTAGGTGGCGAAGGCGAGCTGCCCGTTCGCCGTGGTCGGCAGGAGCTTCCACCTCGACCGCAGCGGCCCGTCGAGCAGGAACCCCCGGATTCCGTCGTGACCGGCGAACCACAGCGGCAGCGGCGGCATCGAGTACTTCGCGTCGGCGGTCAGCAGCGCCACGATCGCCTCGACGTCGCCGGCCTCCCACGCAGCCATGTAGCGACGGGTGATCTCCCGCTGCTCGGCCGCACCGAGCTTGGCTAGAGTCGCCTGCTGCGTGACGTCCGGAGCTACTCCCGTCAACACCTTCCGGGCTCTCTGCAGCGCGCTGTTCACCGCGGCGACGGTGGTGTCGAGCAGCTCGGCCACCTCACTCGCAGCAAACGCCAGCACGTCACGCAGCAGCAGTACTGCGCGCTGTAGGGGCGACAAGTGCTGCAATGACGCGACGAAGGCCAGCTCCACGCTCTCCAGCGCTAATACCCGCGCCTCCGGGCTCAGCTGTGTAGTCCACGCCAGCCGCTGTTCGGGGTACGGCTCTAGCCAGGTGGTCTCGGCTTGCGGAGTACTCAAGTCGGTGGGGAGCTCGCGGCGCCCTCTACGCTCGATCAGCGTGAGGCAGCGGTTGGTGGCGATCTTGTAGAGCCAGGCCCGCAACGCAACGCCGTCGAACCGATCCAGGCTGGTCCAAGCCCGTAGCAAGGTCTCCTGCACGCTGTCCTCGGCATCGTGATCGGAGCCGAGCATGCGATAGCAGTGGGCGTGCAACTCACCCAGCACCGGCTGGACGAGGTCCTTGAAGGCATCCTCGTCCCCAGCCTTGGCAGCTTCCAGCAGTACTACGCCGCGATCCACCGAGCCAGTGTCGCAGCCGCCCGACCACTGTCGATCGCTTCGGCGCATCTGACCAGACACCCGGCCAACTGCTCAACCAACGGCTCACTCGTCAACCCCGTCACAGCCACCGCCGCCGCAGCATTCAGCAGTACTACGTCCCGCACGGGCCCGCGTTCCCCTTCCAACAAGGACCGAAGCACCCGAGCATTAGCCGCTGCAGTACCGCCTCGAAGGTCATCTGCCGCCGACCGGGAGATCCCCAGCACTCGCGGATCCAGCACCTCGGAGGTCGCCTGGCCGTCGCGAACCACCCAGATCCGGGATGCCGCAGTAGTGGTCAGCTTGTCGAGCCCATCCTCACCACGAACAACCAGAGCCGAGCTGCCCCGCGCAGCCAGCACTTCAGCGATCACCGCTTGCATTCGAGCATTGGCAACACCCACCAGCTGGTGGCGAGGATCCGCCGGGTTGATGAGCGGCCCAAGCACATTGAACGCCGTCGGCACCGCCAACTCCCGCCGCACAGCCGCTACCTGCCGGAGCCCGGGATTGAACCGAGGCGCGAACAGATAGGCAATCCCCGCAGACGCGACAACTCGCAGTACATCCTCAGGCGACAACTCAAGCCGCACCCCCAACTGCTCCACCAAATCAGCCGAGCCATCAGTGCTCGAGGAGGCAGCCCGCCCTCCATGCTTGACCACAGTCGCCCCAGCACCCGCAGCCACAATCGCCGCCATAGTGGAAATATTCACGGCCCCCGTGCCGTCCCCACCGGTACCAACGATGTCCACAAAGACCCCCGGGACAGTCACCCCCGACGCATGACAACGCAAAGCCTCAGCCAGCCCCGCAATCTCCGCAGCCGTCTCCCCTTAGCCCGCAACGCCACCAGAAACCCAGCAACCTGCGCCGACGTAGCCTCCCCACGCACCAGCCCATCCATAGCCCAGAACGTGTCCTCAGCCGAAAGATCCCGCCCACCAAGCAACGCGGAAATGATCCCGCCCCACGTACGCAATGTCGTTGCCATCAGCATCCTCAAGGTCCGGGCCAACCCGCCGAGGCACGCTCCAACAACACAACGGCCGCCTCACCGAGGCGGCCGACTGAATACACGCAAAGCAGCGGCCGCCTAGAAGACGACCCACCAGCTGCCAAGACGCGCGATCACCTGAGGACGATAACAAACCCTCAGCTGTAGGCGCGGATGTAGTCGATGATGAACTCTGGGATTGCGGTGTTGTCGCCTGTGCCGGGGAAGTCGAAGGTGGCGAGCATTAGTTGTAGGGGGTAGGTGGGTGGGTTCGGGCAGGTGCGGATCAGCATGCCGTCTACGTAGAAGTCGGCGCGGGTGGGGGACCACTCGACGGCGTACAGGTGGAAGGTGCTGATTTCGATGGGAAGCCGAGGGGCAACGAAGTCTTCGGGGACGGCGGGGTCGCGGAAGCTGTGTAAGCCCATGCCGATCTCGGCGGACTCGCCTGGGACGACGGCCTTGCCGAACATTTCGGTTACACAGATTTCGGCGCAGCGTTCGGGGCTGTCTTCCAGGCCGACCATCCACAGGGCGACCATCGAGCGGGGGGACACGATGGCGCGGGCGCGGAGTTCGAGGTAGCCGCCGGTGGGGGTGAAGCCGAAGAACGGGTCCTGTCGCTCGCGGACGACCAGGCCCTCGCGGTACGGCTGTTGGCCGATGGTGCTGCCGACGGGGCCGGAGAAGTTGCCTGACTGGATGCCTGAGACCCGCATCGGTGGGGTGTGGTCGTCCGCACACCACAGGCCCTGCTCCGGCGGGATCGTCAGGTGCAGGCAGGAGTCCCTGATCGCGTACTGCGCTGCCGTCGTCGCGCGGGAACTCCAGTGCGGCAGATAGTGCGGGAGCCAGACGGCACGGTTGAGCGTGGGCTCGTCGAAATCGTCCTCGAAGACCAGGTGGCGTCCGGACATGAGCCCAACGGTAGACCCGCGCTGTCACATGATGGGCGTCTGAACCGTCAGGAGATTGACGGGACCCTGACGGGAGATTGTGACCTGTGGACCAACACGACGAACTCGCTGACAAGTTCGAGCAGCACCGCGGCCAGCTTCGCTCCGTGGCGTACCGGATGCTCGGATCGGTCAGCGAGGCCGAGGACGCGGTTCAGGAAGCGTGGATCCGGCTCAGCCGGTCCGACGTGAGCGAGGTCGCCAACCTCGCCGGCTGGCTGACCACGGTCGTGTCGCGCGTCTGCCTCGATCTGCTCCGCAGCCGCCGGACCCGGCGCGAGGACCCGCTGGAGGTGTTCGTCCCGGACCCGATCCTCAGCCCGCTGGACCCCGCGGAGGAGGCTGTCCAGGCCGACTCGGTCGGGCTGGCGATGATGGTCGTGCTGGAGACCCTGTCGCCGTCCGAGCGGCTCGCCTTCGTCCTGCACGACATGTTCGGGCTGAGCTTTGACGAGATCGCGGTGATCGTCGACAAGACCCCCGCCGCCGCCCGGCAACTCGCCTCCCGCGCCCGCCGCCGCGTCCAGGGCGCCCCCGCCGGCGAACGCGACGCAAACCGTCAGCGCGAGGTGGTCGACGCCTTCATCGCCGCCTCCCAGGGCGGCGACTTCGAGGCCCTGCTCGCCCTCCTGGACCCCGACGTCGTACTCCGCGCCGATGCGGGCGCCGGTGCCGACGACGTCCGCGGCCCCGCGTTCTCCAAGCTCGTCCGCGGCGCCCGCGCAGTCGTCGAGCAGGCCCTCACCTTCACCAAACTGGCTCCCCACACCCGGCCCGCCCTGGTCAACGGCTCCGTCGGCGCGATCACCGTCGTCGGCGACACCCTGATGGGCGTCATGGACCTCACCATCCACAACGGCAAGGTCATCGAGATCAACATCCTCGCGGACCTCCCCCGCCTCAAGGCCCTCTACGCCTGACTCCCCGGGAAGCACAGAGCGTCGCCGACGGGCAGGCGGTGCTGTGGTGGCGCGGAGAACCGCCTCCACACCCCCACCGCCGCCCTCCACACCCCACTTCCGCCCTCACGTGAACCACCGAAGGCACTACCCAGACGACCCCGCTGACAACCTGAGGACCCGCTCGGCCTGGTCCACGGCTGTGGATGGCGGATTGCGGTGGTACGCCGGCCCTCCAGGGCGCAGGAGCGTCAGCCAAAAGGCTGCCCAGAGCCGGCGGGCCGTCAGCAGGCGCTGCGGCTCCACGGGGAAGTGGCTGAGCAACCCGCTCCAGTCCGTCTCGCGCCCCGCCAAGTGCTCGACCAGGTTCGCGAGCTCCAGGGCGAGGTCGCTGACGCCGGAGTCCTCGAAGTCGATGATGCGAACGGTCACGCCGTCCCAGAGGTAGTTCGAGAGGTTCGGGTCACCGTGGCCGAGTACTGGTATGGCGGGGAGCAGGAGGGCGTCGACCTCCGAGGTGGCCAGCCAGGAGGCGGCAGCTTCGTGGGCCTCGGCGATGACGCCGGTGGTGTTGTGGGAGGCGATGCCTGACCGCACGCGGGCGACAAGGGGAGCCAGCGGCAGGGGCAGGAGACCCTCGGTTGGTAGCGACCAAAGGCGGCGCAGGGCCGTTTCGAGGGCGGTCAGTTCGGCGCGAGTGAGGGCACCGCGGAGCGGCACTCCCGGCAGCAAGGACATGGACAGGGTCGGGCCGGGCGTCAGCGATAGAGGAGTCGGGGCGAGGTCGGGGGCGCTGGTCGAGATCGTCTGGAGGGCCGACCACTCGCGGAGGTGTTCATCGCGGGGGCAGGACACGTAGGTCTTCGTGACCACCGAGCCCTCGATCGTCACCTGGTGGGTCTGAGTCATCGAAAAAAAGATTTCACGGTCGTGTCTATTTCTCCAGGGCTCCTCCGACGTGTGTGTAGAGACCAGGATCAAGGGAGCAGCGAGATGACTACGCAGGCGATCTACACCGCGGTTGTCAGTGGCGACGATGTCGTTGGCGGGCTTCTCGGGGCCGGGTTCAACGGAGAGATTCACCGGCCGGGCGATGCGCAGTACGACGTGTTGCGGCAGTCGGTGGTGCCTACGTTCGACTCGCGGCCCCTGGTGGTTGCGGAGGCGCAGAGCAGGTCGGACGTGCAGGCGGCGGTTCGCGCGGCAGCGCAGTACGGGGTGCCGCTGGCGGTGCAGGCGACCGGGCACGGCACGCGAGTACCGGCCGACGGCGGCATCCTGCTGATGACTTCGCAGATGACCTCCGTACTGGTCGACCCGCAGCGCAAGATCGCCAAGGTCGGCCCAGGTACTCGCTGGGTGGCGGCGTCGGCTGGCTCGCCCGCAAGTACGGGTTCGCGGCCGACAGCGTGATCCGCGCCGAGGTCGTCACCGCCGACGGCCGAGTAGTCGTGGCCAGCGCGGACGAGCACCCGGACCTGTTCTGGGCGATTCGCGGCGGCAGCGGCAACTTCGGCATCGTCACCTCGCTCGAGTTCCGCCTGTACTCCGTACCGCGGGTGCACGCCGGCATCGTGTACTTCGGGATCGACCGCGCGGCCGAGACACTGAAGTTCTACCGGGACTGGTCCGCCACCATCCCCAACGAGCTGAGCACCGCCGTCGTCCTCACCAAGATCCCCGCCACCGAGGCATTCCCCGCCGAGCTTCACGGCACCCGCGCCCTCGCGATCAAGGTCACGTACGCCGGTGAGGCCGATCTGGCAGAGCACGTCCTCAAGCCCCTGTTCGAGGTGGCCGGGCCCCGCCTGGCCGGCGAACTCCGCACGATTCCGTTCGGCGAGTCCGCGATGGGCGGCACCGCAGCCCGGTACCTGGACCTGGTCGACACGCTCCCCGACGACCTGATCGAAGAGTTCGCCCAGCTGACCGGCGACTCGGCGACGACCGTGGAGATCCGTCACTGGGGTGGCGCCATGGCTCACCCCGGCCCCGGCGCGGGACCCGTCGGACACCGCGGCGCGACGTACTCGGTGATCATCGACCAGGAGGTCCCGCAGTTGGCCGACGTGCTGCGGACCACCGGCCGGACCTTCGTGAACTTCCTGGCGGACCCGGGTCGCGCCGACTCGGCGTACTCAGAGGCCGACTTGAACCGCCTCCGCGCGGTGAAGCGGGCCTACGACCCGGACAACTTCTTCCACCTGAACCACAACATCCGGCCCGCGTGACGACAGAGCAACGGCCCGGCCTCGAAGGGATCGAGGCCGGGCCGTTGCTTATGTCGAACTGTTGCTCAGGCGGTGCCGGAGCTGCCGTACACGGAGACGTGGACGTGGTCGTAGTGGTTGGCCGTGGTGCCGCCACGGTCTTCCATCCCACGCCAGCCTTCGCTGCTGCGCTGGACCGTCCAGATCTGCTGCGCCCAGATCAGCTCGCTGATGCCGAGCGCCTTGCGGTTGGCCCGCAGCCAGTCGGCGATCTCCTGGCCGAGGGAACCGCTGACCATGATGTCGAGCGCCCGGCCGCTGGAGTGCTCGCTGCCGCTGTCGCCGGCCCGCAGGCCGCCGTACGAGGTGACCGAGGGGAACTTCGCGCAGACCGCCCGGTGCACCCGGATCGCGTCAGCGGTCAGGCCGCTCTCGACACTGGAGCCCGACTTGCAGGCCGCCTGAGAGATGCCGCCGGACCCGGACACGGTCGCGACCGGCTTGGTGGCCGACAGGTACTGCGCCTTGACCCAGCGGACCACGCCGTCGCGGACGACCTGGGCCCAGAGGCCGTCGACCTTGCCGGTGACGGAGACCTTGGTGCCCTTCTTCAGGACGGTCAGCAGGGTGCCCGCGGTCTCGGGCGCGGACCAGACGTTCACGTCCGTGGTGGTGTATTTGCTGCCCGTGATCGTGGCCGGCGGCAGAGCCTTCGCACTCTCGGCCGCCCGGGTCTTCGCCGAGGTCGGCTTCGGGATCGGGGCTTGTTTCTTGAGGTGCTTCGCGACCGGCGGAGCCTTGGGCTTCGGTGCTGCGGTCGGGCTCAGGTTGAGCGAGGGACGTAGAGCGTCCCGGCTGGTCGGCGTCTCACGCTGCAGCTGCAGGGGCGAGCTGGCGGTAGAGGCCTCTGTCGTCGTGGAGGGGGCTTGGTCGGTGAAGGCGACTGCCGAACCGGTGGCCAGTAATGCCACCGCCGCACCGGGGATCGCTACCTTCACGATGCCGGGCCGGACTACCTTCGGGCGCGGGTGACGGTGCCGCGCCTGTCTATGCCGTCCTTCTGCCAACTCTGGTACCACCCAATCTGTCGAGATCAAAACGTTATCGACCGGAGGAGTCAAGCACACATCCCCGCGGGTCTCACAACTGGCGCCGAGTTTTAACGAATTGCGTACATGGCGCACGCTCAGCGGGATCGAAGCCGGACAGCCTCACCACGGCGTGTCGCCGGCTTGACTCCGCGTCATGAACAAAGGCCTGGTATCACCGGCGGTGGTCGTCCGATTACCAGGGTTTGCGGGTGGGAACCAGATTGAGGCGTCGTCAACCCCCGCCCTGGCGGCCATGAGGAAATCAAGGAGGCTTCATGCTCATCCTCGGACTGATCCTGCTCTTGCTGGGATTCCTGTTGAACATCCCGGTCCTGTGGACGATCGGCATCATCCTGCTCGTCGTCGGAGCGGTGCTGTTCCTGCTGGGATCGACCGGTCGTGCTGTCGGGGGACGGCGACACTGGTTCTGATCCACTGAGCAGACCGGACCCCGCGAGCCTGCATGCTCGCGGGGTTCTGTCTGTCCGGGTGGCTACGATCCCCGGGATATGAAGTACCTCGTACTGATCTACGGCAACGCGGACGAGTTCTGGACCGGGTCCGAGCAGGACCTGGCGAACCTCCGCGACCTGATGACGTTCAAGGACGAGCTGGCCCTCACCGGTGAGCTGGTCAGCGCAGAGGGCCTCAGCTTTCCCAGTGACGCGAAGTTCGTGCAGGTCCGCGATGACCAGCGGGTGGTCACGGACGGGCCGTTCGGTGAGGCGAAGGAGCAGCTCGCCGGGTTCTTCCTGATCGACGTCGCCGACGACCAGCGAGCCGAGGAGGTGGCCGGCCGCGTGTCGGCACTCGTGGGCGATCGCGTCGAGCTCCGCGGCACCCTCGTCTCCGCCGAGGACTACCTGGCCTGAGCGGGCTCGGCCTGCTGGGGAGCCAGCCGCTTCTTGCCGATCAGCAGGCTCGTGCCGATCAGGCCGACCGCCACGAACGCCCAGCAGGCCGCGAACGCCACCCGATAGCCGGAGACCAGTTGGCCGGGCGACGGCCCGGTCGTCTGTCCGACCGCGACCGCCGACAAGATCGCGATGCCGACCGCGCCGCCGATCTGGAACGACGCGTTCTGCAAGCCGGAGGCGACGCCCGCGTCCTCGCCGCCGACATCGCTCAGTGCGGCGATCGCCCCGGCGACGGTTCCGGCGCCGAGCCCGGCCCCGAAGATCGTCAAGCCCCAGAACGCCAGTTCGAAGTACCCGGAATCCACCGACAGGCGGCTCATCACCGTGCTGCCGATCCCTGCGAGTACCAGCGATCCGGCAGCCACCGGCCGTACTCCGATCCGCGTCACCAGGTTTTGCCCCAGGATGGATCCACAGACCGCCGCGGCCGCCAGTACGGACGACATCAGTCCGTAGCGGATCGCCGAAACCCCCAGCGCCAGCTGCGCGTACTGCGTGTAGATGAAGTTCAGTCCGAACGCGCCAAGCCCCCACGAGATCGTGATCAGGTTGCCGCCGACCAGCGCCCGCGATCGGAAGAGTCGCAGCGGCACGAGCGGAGCCGCCGACCTCTGCTCGACCAGGACGAACAACCCGAACAGCACGGCTGACCCGAGCGCCAGCAAGGTGGTCCGTCCGGCGGAGGACGTGGGCGCCTCGATGACGGCGTACACGAGAACGATCAGGGCAGCCGTCACTGTGACAGCGCCGGCGAGGTCGAACCCGCGTCGCCCGGGTCCACGGCTGTCCTTGAGCAGTACGGGAGCCAGTACCGCTACGAGCAGGCACACGGGCACGTTGATGAAGAAGATCCACTGCCAGCCGAGCCCGTCGGTGACAGGTCCGCCCACCAGCGAGCCCGCAGTACCGCCGACTCCGCTGGTCGCTCCCCAGATGCCCAGCGCCTTGTTGCGCTCGGCGCCGTCCGGGAACGTCGTCATGACGATCGACAACGCACTAGGAGCCAGTACTGCGGCCGCGATCCCCTGCAGGCCGCGGGCGAACACCAGGGCGTCCCCAGTCCAGGCGAACCCACACAGCAGCGAGGACGCCGCGAACAGCAGCAACCCGGCGATGAACACCCGGCGGCGGCCGAGCAGGTCGGAGATCCGCCCGCCGAGCAGCAGGAGCCCGCCGAACATCAGCGCGTACCCACTCGGCACCCACTGCACCCCGCCGGCGGAGAACGTCAGGTCGCGCTCGATCGACGGCACCGCGACGAGCACGATCGACGCGTCCAGAATGATCATGAACCCGGTCAGGCAGAGCAGGGCCAGCGCGAACCAGCGTTTCGGATCAGGAGCGTTCTGCATGGTGAAGGGCCTCCGGTACTGCGACCGCCCGGGCTGGGCGCCGCTCACCGGGTACGTCGGCTCCGGCGGCACCACCTCGACACTTTCTGTCGAAATCACCCGCTCTTGTTCCGACGTACCGGGTGAGAGGGGGGTCACAGCGGCCTCCGCGACCGTCAGGATGGTGCCTGTGAAGTACATGCTGCTGATCTACAGCAACCCGGAGAGCTGGGCGGGCCTGTCCGCCGAGCAGCGGGAGGACCTGACCAAGTCACACCGGGACCTGACCAGGGAGCTCGAGGACCACGGCGTGCTGGTCAGCGGAGCCGGCCTGGCCGACCCGATCACCAGCCGGACCGTCGTCGTCCGCGACGACACCCGGACGACGACCGACGGCCCGTACGCCGAGGCCAAGGAGCACCTGGCCGGGTTCTACCTGGTGGAGTGCGACACCATCGACCAGGCGCTCGACTACGCGGCCCGGATGCCGGACGCGAAGTACGTCGCCGTGGAGGTGAGACCTGTGATGGACAGCTCCGGGCTGGAGATGTGAGCGACTTCGAGCTCCTCCTGCGGGAAGAGACGCCGCAGGTACTGAGTGCGCTGGTGCGGCACTACGGCCACTTCGACCTGGCTGAGGAGGCCGTGCAGGAGGCGCTGCTCGCCGCTGCCCAGCAGTGGCCGGCAGAAGGTGTTCCGGACAACCCGCGCGGGTGGCTGATCCGGGTCGGGTCGCGCCGGCTGACGGACCTGCTGCGGAGCGAGTCCGCGCGACGCAAGCGCGAGGAGAACGCGGCGAACCTGGCCGCGCCGGAGGAGTTCGTTGCCGCTGGCCCGGATCTCGACGATCCGGGTGGTCGTGACGACACGTTGACCTTGTTGTTCCTGTGCTGCCATCCCGCGGTGTCCGCGGCGTCGCAGATCGCCTTGACCTTAAGGGCTGTCGGTGGTCTGACCACCGCTCAGATCGCGGCCGCCTTCTTGGTGCCGGAGGCAACGATGGCGCAGCGGATCAGCCGCGCCAAGCGCAGTATCAAGCAGGCCGGCAGCACCTTCGAGATGCCGCCCGAGGCTGAGCGCGACGCCCGGATGGGTGCTGTGCTCCACGTTCTCTACCTGATCTTCAACGAGGGCTACACCGCGTCTTCCGGCACCGACCTGCACAGTGCGGAGCTGACGACCGAGGCGATCCGGCTGGTCCGCGGCGTCCGCCGGCTGCTGCCGGACGACGGCGAGGTCGCGGGTCTGCTGGCGTTGATGCTGCTGACCGACGCGCGGCGCCCGGCTCGTACGGACTCCGACGGCAGCCTGATCCCGCTGGCCGAGCAGGACCGGTCGAAGTGGAACAAGGATGCCATCGTCGAAGGCGAGGCCCTCGTCACCGACGCGCTGTCGCGAACCCAACTCGGGCCGTACCAGGTGCAGGCCGCGATCGCCGCCGTGCACGGAACCGCAGAGCGGGCCGAGGACACGGACTGGCCGCAGATCGTCGCGCTCTACCAGGTCCTCGAGCAGCTGTCCGACAACCCGATGGTGACGCTCAACCACGCGGTGGCGGTGGCGATGGCGGCGGGCCCGAAGGAAGGTTTGGCGCTGCTCGAACCACTCGAGTCCGACAACCGGATGACCGACCACCACCGGCTCGAGGCCGTTCGCGCGCACCTGCTGGAAATGTCGGGAGACCTTGTGGGAGCCCGAGAGAGCTACCTGCTGGCGGCTCGGCGTACGACGTCGATCCCTGAACGGCACTATCTACAGTCGAAGGCAGACAGACTCAGCCCCTGACCGCCACGCCTGTCCGGCTGAGTCGCGGTGGCGGGGGAGTTGTGTCAGGTTTGAGGGGTGGACCTCTCCAAGGCATCGCTTCTGCGCGAGATGCTGACCGGCACCGAGCTCGGCAGCCGGACCACCGAGTTCGCGTACTCCCTGCGCAGGTTCACCACTCGTAGCGGTGGACTGATGCTGTTCGGCCCGCCTGAGGACGAACCGTGGCACCTCACCGCCCACCTGGACGACGAACTGCACCGTGCCGGGGTCGAGGACATCCGCCCGGCTCTGGTCCGCTGGGCGCCGCCGCCGGATGCGCCGCCGCACCTGTCGATCGGCCTGGACCGGCTCCGCGACGCAGGCCGTGGCGAGTCCCTCCTGGTCGTCGCCGAGCAGACCCCTGCGGACACCCTGCTGGAACGCATCGACGACGTGCGCCGCCGCGGTACGACGATCTTCTCGATCGACAACGGCAACAAGGATCTGGCGGGTCTGAGTCACGAGTCGCTGGTCCCGGAACTGCTGGTTCCGAACACTTTCGGCACCGGCTGGGTGACCCACCCGGTCGGCCAGGATCACGATGAGCCGGACCACGGGCGGCACGCAGTACCGGAGGAGACTTTGACCGCTCTCCGCGACGCCGTAGCGGGCTTCGAGATGACTCAGCACCTGGTCAGCCTCGCCGTCGCCGACGAAGGCGCCGCCCCGTCGGCCCACTGGCGCCGCCGTCTCCGGACCTTCATCGAACGCCTCAGCGGCGAACCCGCCTGAAGCTGCGTCAGTCGGGCGGACCCCAGGTGAGCTGATCGCGAACCGAGGAGCCGAGATCGCCCCAGCACTCGACGATCTTGCCGCCTTCTGTCCGGTAGATCGCGAGTTCCGGCGCGCTGATCGCCCGTCCGGTCGCGGGGACGCCGAGGAAGGTGCCCGCGTGCGTACCGGTGTCGTTCAGGTGGGCGGACATCCAGTCGCCGTCGACGAGGAGATGCAGCAGGTCCCAGTGGTAGTCCGGAAACGCCTCGACCACCGCCCGCAGCCCAGCGACGTACTGGTCGAGGCCTTGGGGCTTGCCGTTGACCTGAACATCCTCGGCAACGAACTCCCCGAGGTCCTCGAACCGATGCTCGTTGCAGCGCTCCAGGTAGCGCCGATAGAAACTCGTCAGCTCCGACTCCACACCCCAACCCTTCCACCCCGACGCCGACTCGCGTACGCCGACGCGCGCCCGCCTGCCCTCGGACTAAACCGATTCCCCCGCGACCGGCGTCTTAGTGGGTATGCCCCACAGATCGCGGAAGGACTTCATCGAGTTCGTCGTCGCCCGGCGCGACGATTTCGGTGGTCACCGCCTCCACCGGCGGCTCGACACGGCCTGCCTCGGAGGTGTCGAACAACCGCCTGACTCCCACGGTCGCACCGTCGCCGACGTATCCGCCGACGGCTACTCCGTCCCAAGCTCCGCCGACGGCTACTCCGTCCCAGCGGCCGCCGGCACTTTCTCCGTCGCGACGGCCTACGCAGACGCCGTCCCAAGCCCTGCCGACGCAGACGCCGTCACGGCGCCCGCCTGCGCTGACACCGTCGCGCCCGCCGAGTCCGCGCGTGGTGGCGACGGTCACCCCGAGCCAGTCACCCAGCGCGCAGAAGTAGCAGCGAACACGACCGGACCCGCGCCGACCGACCGGCGGCGCGGGCCGCCCAGAGTACGAGCGGCTAGTCCTTCAGTCCCGCGAGGAGCGGGTAGCGCGACTCCATCTCGGCGGTGTCGTCGAAGTCGAAGTTCTCACCGGCCGGGATGTCCGGAATGTCGATGCCCGCGGCTTCGACGGCGTCCCAGTAGCCCTGCTCGGAGCCCGTCGCGGACTCGTAGGCGTGCCGGGCGACGCTGAGCAGCCCCTCGCCCTCGAACCCCTCGAACCCGTCGCCGAGGTCCTCGTCCACCACGTCGGCCAGCGAGTCCGGATCGGCCAACGCCGCCTCCCAGACCTCCCGCCCCTGCGCGAGCAGCCACCCCCGGAAGTTGTCGAAGCCGTCGTCCGACGCCCCGTTGTTGACCAGGTAGGCCGCACCCCACAGATCCTGCCGGTACGACGCCGCCAGCAACCGCTCCAGCTCGACGCCGAACCCGGCGATCTCCTCCGGCGCCAGTTCGCCCAGCGCCTTCGTCAACGAGTCGGCGACCCCGTCGGGGTCAACGACCGTGTCATCCACCTCGTCCCGAGCCGACTCGACAAGCTCCCAGAACCCATCCCTATCCACCCCGAAATCGTGTCACGAAACCC
The DNA here is from genome assembly GCF_039530625.1 of Kribbella sancticallisti. Classification (NCBI taxonomy): domain Bacteria; kingdom Bacillati; phylum Actinomycetota; class Actinomycetes; order Propionibacteriales; family Kribbellaceae; genus Kribbella; species Kribbella sancticallisti. Next base: position 23,200 of record NZ_BAAAOS010000069.1, read on the forward strand.
GGCCCACGAGCACCCCCGTGTCCAGAACAGATCGCGGGCTTACCAGGGTTCGTCGAGGAGGGTGCGGAGTTCGGTGGGGAGGGTTAGGCGGGCGCCGGCTAGGGCGGTTTGGAGGTAGGTGGGGGTGCTCATGCCGACGATGGGGATGACGGTGGGGGTGCCGCCGGTGAGCCAGGCGAGGACTACCTCGCTGCGGGTGACGCCGAGTTCGGCGGCGACCTTGGCGAGGGCTTCCAGGCGGCGGGTGGTGCCGGGGTGGTCGAAGGCCTCGTGGATCGGGCGGTCCTCGCGTTCGTAGCTGCCGGACATCACCGGGCTGTAGGCGAACAGGTCCTGCTCGGGGTTGCGGTCGGCGTAGTCGAGCATCTCGTCGGTGATCCAGCCGAAGCGGTGGTCGTGCGTGTTGTCACGGACGAACGGCCTGGGCTGGAGGTACGAGTACCGCATCTGCAGGGCGGTCGGGCCCTCCACGCCCTGCTGCAGAGCCAGCCCGCGCATCCGTTCCACCCGCCAGAGCGCGTAATTCGAGAGACCGATCCGACCGATCGTGCCGGCTTGGGCGTGCTTGCCGAAGGCGGCGACGGTCTCCTCGAGCGGGGTCTCCAGGTCGTCGCGGTGAGCCCAGTACAGGTCGATGTGGTCGGTGCCGAGGCGCCGCAGCGACGTCTCCACCGCGGAGTCGATCGCCTTCTCGCTCAGGCCCTCGGTGTGCTCCGGGAAACTGCCGGGCCACAGCGGCTCGCAGCCGACCTTGGTGGCCAGCTTCACCCGGTCCCGTACGCCGGGCCGCGCCGCGAACCACCTCCCGAGCAGTTCCTCGCTCTGGCCGCCATGACCACTCGGGTGCTGCCAGAAGGAGTAGCAGTTGGCCGTGTCGATCCAGACGCCACCGGCGTCGACGTAAGCATCCAGCAGGCCGAACGAGGTCCTCTCGTCGATCCGGGTGCCGTACTCCATTGCCCCTAGGGCGATCTTCAACTCAGTCATGCCCTTCACCCTCTGAGCTGGAGTGGACTCAAGGTCAAGCTCCATAGCCGCAGGATGAGACAATCGGTTTCGAATTATGGACACACCATGGCAGAATCGGCTCCGGAACGACCGCCGCAGGTCGCGTTGGCACGCCGGAACGACCTGCGTCTGGCCCGGCGTCACGGGTAGGGTTTGTTTCCTTCGGCCTCGGGCCGGCTGCATTTACCGGCGTCCGCAGGGGTATGTCGGTCAGGCGGGCGGCCCGGGACCGACCGAAACAAGCTGTCGGCGGCCGAAACAAGCCCCACCGGCCAGAAGAAGCCCCGCCCGCTGGAACAAGCCCCGCCGGCCGAAGCCCGCTAGGTGGTCCCGCGGGTGGACGTGCGGACGACCAGTTCCGGCGTGAAGGTGACCCGTTGGTGTTCGTGGTCGGGGTTCGAGGACTCGTCCAGCAGGAGTTCGGCCGCAGTACGGCCGAGGAGTTGGCGGGGTTGCCGGACCGAGGTCAGCGGGACCGCTGCCGCCGCGGCGAACTCGATGTCGTCATAGCCCACGATCGCCAGGTCCTCCGGCACCCGCAGGCCGAGGCTCACGCACTGCTGCAGCAGCCCCAGCGCCAGCAGGTCGTTCGCGCAGAACGCCGCGGTCGGCCGCCGGTCTGACGGCAACCCGGCGAGTCGTTGCCCAGCGCCCCTGCCCTCGGCGACGGTGAGCGCGCCGGTCAGGACGTCGACCAGGCTGTCGGTCGGCAATCCCGCCTGGGCCAGCGCCTGGCGGGCGCCGTCGCGACGGTCGGTGACCTGGCCGATGGTGTTCGGCCCGCCGACGAACGCGATCCGCTGGTGGCCGAGTTCGATCAGGTGACTCAGGGCGACCTCGCCGCCGAGTACGTCGTCGACCGCGACCGAGCAGTGCTCGCCGTCGTCGATCGCCCGGTCCACCACGACGACCGGCGTACCGCGGGCCGGTAGCTTGCTGAGGCGGGACGAGTCGGGGTCGATCGGTGTGATCAGGACGCCCTGGACGCGTTGCTGCTCGAGCAGGTCGAGGTAGTCGGCCTCCCGGGCGGCGTCCTCGTTGCTGTTGCAGAGGAACACCGACAGCCCGGCCGCCTGAGCCGCCTCCTCGACGCCGCGGGCGACGTCGGTGAAGAACGGGTTGCCCGCGTCGAGCATCAGGTACGCCAGGATGCGGCTGCTGCCGGCTCTCAACTGGCGGGCCGATTCGTTCCGGACGAAGCCGAGGGAGGCCATCGCGGCCTCGACCTTCGCGCGGGTCGTCGGGCTGACCATCTCCGGCCGGTTCAGCACGTTCGACACCGTGCCGAGCGAGACCCCGGCCTCCGCCGCCACGTCCTTCACCCCGGCCGCGCTCCGGCTGACCGCTCCGGCCCGCAACCGCCGCGCCTGCCGCCGCACCGCCG
>NZ_BAAAOS010000070.1:0-134721 GCF_039530625.1 Kribbella sancticallisti
CCAACTCGGCCTTCGGCCACCGCCACCCCTACCCCGAATATTAGAAGCGACGGTCTACTAGGGTCTCAACGGGATCTGTCGGTCGGCCGCAGCGGAGCCACAGCCTCAGCGGGCCAGAGCGCGGCATTAAGGCACTGGACATCACACCTAGGCTTTGACCTCGCCCCGGTAGCGCACCCAGCCCTCATCGAGGAGTCGAAACCCTGCATCGATGGTCGACTCCGATCGGTGTCCCGGGTCGCGTTGAGCTGTAGCTGGAGGGCGAACCGGACCTAGAAGCGGATCTCATCGCTCGGCTCGGTGAGCCCGTGCTCTTGGGTGATCGCCGCGATCAGGGCGGTCAAAGTCTCCGGTCCTGAGACGTTGAACTCCGGCAGGTGTCGTCGACTGAGCCGGAGGTCGCTGAGTGGCGTTTGTGAAAGACCAGTGGACCAAAGCCGTCAGGCAACCCGACGGACCAGATCGTGGAAGAGCGGGCGGTTGAGCTGACGGCCATCAAACGTCGCCGCGGTGCGCGTGGCTGGCTCGCCTCGGAGAGCTGGGAGATCGGCCCCGAGCGCCGGCTGATCGACCGAGGGCATTCACACCGAGTGGTCGAGAAGGTGTTCGGCGAGAACTTCGTGCGCTACGCCGAGCGCGTATGGCGCTGAAGTCACGCCACCGGGCCGGGCGGCGGGGGAAGACGGCCGGTCGCGAAGACCGCCTCGTGACCCGTAGAACCATCGTTCACGACACGGCCGCGGCCGGATCGTCGCCAGAAATGCACACGCGCCGGCCGCGGGAGGATTCATGACAGCTCGGTCCACGCTACAGGTCGCCGCGGCCCAGGTGCTGACCACGGCCGACCCAGTCACCAATCTGACCCTCTCAATCAACGCAATCCGGCACGCCGCATCCGCGGGCGCCGAGCTGATTGCCTTGCCCGAGGCGACGCTGGCGGCGTTCGGCAGTGATCTGCGGGCAGCGGCCGAGCCGCTCGACGGACCGTTCGCGACCGGGCTTCGAAGGGTCGCGAAGGAGACCGGCGTGGTCGTCGTCGCGGGACTGTTCGAGCCGGCGCCCGATGGGCGGGTCCACAACACACTGCTGGCGACCGGGCCGGGTGCCGAGGCGTCGTACCGAAAGATCCACCTGTACGACGCTTTCGGATCGCGGGAGTCGGAACTGGTCGCTCCGGGCGACGAGCTGGTGACGTTCGAGGTCAAGGGCATAACCGTAGGGTTGGCGACTTGCTACGACCTGCGGTTCGCGGACCAGTTCACCGCGCTGGGACGGCTGGGCGCGGAACTGGTCGTCGTACCGGCGTCATGGGGTGCTGGACCGGGCAAGGAAGAGCAGTGGGACCTGCTGACCAGGGCACGCGCGTCGGACGCGCAGGCCTGGCTGCTCGCGTGCGACCAGGCCCGGACGGCGCCGGTGGGATCTGTCCCGCTGGGGATCGGCCGGAGTGTGCTCGCCAACCCGCTGGGAAGCGTGGTCGTCCGACTGGGCTCTGAGAGCGGACTGCTGCTCGGCACGATCGACACCGACCTGGTGGCGACGACGAGGCAGCGCGTGCCCATCCTCTAGCAATACGCGACCAGCCCTATCAGGTTGCGACGGTCCGACGTCAGGTTGGTGCTTTGCCGGTTCCGTAGGCGGCCAGGAACACCCGGACCGCCTCGTCGGCGAAGTGGTGCAGTCGTTTGCGCCCGTAGGGCTTGTGTACGGCGAACATCGCCTCGTTCAGCGGCACCGACAAGATCAGGTAGTTGAGGTGTTGTGCGGCGAGGAGTGGGTCATCGATGCGCAGGACGCCTCGCTGTGCGAGCCGCTCGAGCTGCGCGGCCAGAGCGGCATGCCCGCGCTCGGGGCCGGCGCGATGCCAGGCGCGGGCGAGATCGGGGAAGCGGTCGGCCTCGGCGATGATCGTCCGGCGCATCCGGACGAGGTGTGGCTGGGTGACCAGGACCACGTGCCGGCGGGCGAAGGTCCGCATGTCGCGCTCGATGTCTCCGCTCTCACTGAAACCGTGCAGAAGCGACTGGGTACTCTCCTCGGCCTCCCGGATCGCATCGGTGAAGACAGCCACGAACAGGCTGTGCTTGTCGGAGAAGTGACTGTAGACGGTCACTTTCGACACGTCGGCGAGCGCGGCGATCTCGTCGACAGCGGCAGCGCGGTACCCGTGCTGTAAGAACACCTCCCGTGCGGCTTCGAGGATCGCGCGCTGTTTCCGGGCGGTGCGGCTCCCAGGGGCTTTCGGCTGCGCGGGTGTCGGCACCTTCAAGAGTGTACTGGACAGTTCAAATTCCTCAGCCTAGGATCCGTCGCATCAGTCTGTACTGTACTGTTCAGTTCAGAGATTGGAGACAGTCCCATGGCGGCAGAGGTGGAAGTGGTGACGTCGGCGGACGGCACGTCGATCGCGTACGAACGCACGGGGTCCGGGCCGGCCCTGATCCTGGTCGACGCCGCGCTGCACTACCGCGCGTTCAGCTCGTTCGAGGGTCTGATCGGCCTGCTGAAGCAGCATTTCACCGTCTTCCACTACGATCGCCGCGGCCGCGGGGACAGCGCCGACACCCCGCCTTACGCGGTCGCTCGCGAGGTCGAGGACCTGGCCGCGTTGATCGATCGAGCCGGTGGCTCGGCGTGCGTGTTCGGGTTCTCATCCGGCGGCCTGCTCGCTTTGCATGCCGCGGCCGGGGGGACGGCGATCACGCGGCTGGCACTCCTCGAACCACCGATCGCGACTGAGGACGAGCGACCTGCGCAGGCGGAGTTCACCGCCGCGATCACGCGGCTGCTGGCGGCCGGACAACGTTCGGATGCCGTCGACCACGTGCTGCGAAGCGTCGGCCTACCGGAGGAGATGCTGGCGGAGATGCGGGACGGCCCGGCCTGGTCCGCGATGGAGGCCGTTGCGCACACGCTGGTGTATGACAGCACGATCTCCGAACAGATGTCGTACAAGCTCCTTGCCTCGGTGGCGGTTCCGACGCTGGTCCTCGACAGCCGAGGTAGCGGAAGCGAGCTGACTGGGATGGCTGCGACCGTCGCGGCGCGGCTTCCAAACGCCGTCCACCAAAGCCTGCCCGGGCAGTGGCACGGCGTTGCCGACGACGTGCTCGCGCCCGCCCTGCGCGAGTTCCTTGCCGGGGCCTGACATGCCGAGTTCCGCGAGGCCGGCGGGCGGTGGCCACCATCTCGCGCTCCGGCTGGAGACCGTACGCGACCGACTCGTTCGCCTGACCCCCACCGAAGCTCCGCGGGCCCAGCAGACGGGCGCGTTCGTGGTGGACACCCGGCCTGAGTACCAACGACGCGCCGACGGCGACGTCCCCGGCGCCGTTGTGCGGTGAGCTACTCGACCGCGCCAAGCAGGCCGGCGGCATCAGCGATGAAATCACGGTCAACGACATCGCCGCCGCGGTCTGGGCCCTGCGCGGCATCATCGAGACCGGTCGAGTGGCTACTTGCGGACGCGGAAGCGGAGGTGGAGGACGCGGTCGCCTTGGACGACCTCGTCGGGGTTTTCGAGCAGGACCTGCTTGGCGAGCGGGCCGAAGTACCGCTTGCCGGTGCCGAAGACCACCGGCACCATGTCGAGCGCGACCTCGTCGACGAACCCGGCTTCGAAGATCTGTCCGCCGACGTCACCCGCCGCGATCGAAACGGTCCGGTCGCCTGCGAGTTCCTTGGCAAGACGGACGGCATCGGTCACGTTGTCGACGAAGTGGAACGGCGCGGCGGGGTCCCAGCCGTCGGGCGCCGGCCGATGCGAGACGACCACGCAGTGATCTCCGCCCGGCGGCTTGCCTCTCCAGCCGTCGGTCATGTCGAAGACATGCCGGCCGACGATCAGTGCGCCGATCGCCTCCAGCATCGGCCGGTAGTACGCATGGCTCTGCTTGGTGACGCGCGGCCCGTCGGCGTACAGCGGCGTGTCACCGGTCGCGAACCAGTCGAACAGCGGTCCCACCTGGTCGTCCTCGGTCGCGATGAATCCGTCGACCGACACGATCGTCTGCATGATCACCTTGCTCATGCGGGAGATCCTGACTGGTTGTCGCGCGGCTGGCTTGTAGAAAATCAAACCCGCGCTCAGCCGGGCGGCAGCAACCCGACGTCCAGAGCACTGCCGGGATGCTCGGCGGCGAACCGGCGCCGCAGGTCGAGGTACGCCGTGGGCGTCAGACCGGTGAACTGCCGCAACTCGTGGGTGAAGTGCGGCTGGTCGTGGTAGCCGGCCCGATGCGCGACCTCCGCCCAGTCGACTTCGCCGGCGGGGTTGATCGAACGAACCACCTCGGCGAAGCGGTACGTCCGCGCGAGCCGCTTCGGCGTGATCCCGACCAGGTGCTTGAACCGGGCGGCGAGATGGGTGTTGCTGACGCCGGCCGCCTCGGTCAGGTTGGCGATCGAGAGAGTGCCGGCGCTCCGGATGAGCTGGCTGCCGGTGTCCTGGACAAGTCCGAGCCCGGCCACTGGCTGGAGACGAGTCAGGAGCGCGGCTTCGAGGATGTCCAGCATGGCCGCAGGTGTCGCGGCGCTACCAAGCTGGTCGGCCAGATCCTTGGCATCGGCGCCCCAGACCGCCTCAACCGGAACCGGCAGCCCGAACATCGCCGCCGGTACGCCGGTGTGCGGCGCCAGCCCCCACGGCTTCAGATGTACTCCGACCGACCTCGTGTTCCGCGGATACTCGAAGACCGTCGGACAACTCGGCGTCGCCCAAACACACCCGTCCGCGAGGTCCTCGGTCCCACCCGGATGGGTGACTCGGAACGGGTCGGCGAGATTGATGATCACCAATGCCGAGGGCATCGGCGGAATCGTGAGCCGCGGGTAGGGCGGCGCACCGGCGAGGTAGTACAGATCGTCCACGATGCCCTCGAGCGCCGGCGCAGGCCCCCGGGCGAAGTACTCCATCCCCCAATATCACCACCTCCCTACCCACGCGACCAATGCCTTCGCGTCAGGCCGGACCAGAACGTTGGTCAGGGTCGGGCAGTCCCCTGATACTGGCGGGCCGGACGTAGCTCAACGAGAGGATCAGCGGTGCCGGGAGCCGCCGTCGACGTGGACCGTCTCGCCCGTCACCCATCCCGCACCCAGAAGCCACAGGGCGGTGTCGGTCACGTCCTCGAGCGTTCCGACCCTTCCTGCGAGGGAGGCCGTGGCGGCACTGTCGTACAAGGCACGGCGACGCTCGTTCGGAAGCCGGTCCCAGGTGCCAGAGTCGGTGATGCCGGGCGCGATGGCATTGACCCGCAGCGGTGCAAGCTCGACGGCCAGGTGGGTGACCAGCGCGGCCAGGGCAGCGTTCGCAGTACCTTTGACGACGGTGCCTGGCTTGGGCCGCCAGCCCACGATGCCGGAGAAGAACAGGAACGATCCGTCGGCAGGCATCTGTGGAGCGAAGTGCTTGGCCAGCAGCAGCGGCCCGACGACCTTGGCGGAGAACGCGGCCTGGATCTTGTCGTGTTCGAGATCGGGCACCGGCACGTCATGGTGAGCCGACGCGGTGGAGATCACGTGGTCGAAGGCGCCGAGCGACTCCGCGGCCCGGGCGATGGTTGTCTCGTCGGTGACGTCGATCCGGACGCCGGGGCCGGACCGGGTGGCGACGACGACGTCGGCGCCGGCCTGCCCGGTGCGCCGGACGATTTCGGCGCCGATACCGCGGGCCCCGCCGACGACCAGGATTCGCTTACCTCTCACGTTTTCGCTCATGACCGAGACGGTATAGATTTGCTACCGGTATCTTCAACGCTACCGGGAGGACCCCGTGGGCAAGGCGTACAACGTGATGGCGGCGACGTGCCCGAGTCGCACCGTGCTGCACCGCATCGGGGCGCGGTGGACGGTGTTCGCCGTCAACGCACTGGAGGACGGACCGATGCGGTTCACCGAGCTCAAAACGCACATCCGCGGGATCACCCCCAAGGCCCTCACCGAGACATTGCGGGCCATGGAGGCTGACGGCCTGCTCATCCGTACCGACCTGGGCGGCAACCCGCCGCACGTCGAATACGCCCTGACCGATCTCGGCCGTTCCCTGCTGGTTCCGCTGCGTGCCGTACGACAGTGGGCCGAGACGCACGTGCCGGACATCCTCGCCGCGCGCGAACGAGCCGGCGCCGAGGAGACCGCAGGCTGACGACGCCTGTTGCTGACGGATGGACCCGGTGGGAGGCAGGCCGGTCCTCCTGGCGTTGCTGGTGGCAACCGGTTGCCACCAGCAACGACACACCCCAAGCACTTGCCGCGGAATGAGAGCCTCCTGAGTCAGTTGGTGTAGGCCTCTAGTTCTATGAGTCGGGAGTAGCCGTGGTCGTTGGCGTCGTGGATGACGACCTGGACGGCGTCCGCGGGGACCGGGGTGAAGCTGACGCTGACGCGGCCCTGGATGTTGCCGCGGGTTTCGTTGATGGTGATCCAGTTGCCGGCCGTGCGGATTCGGAGGTCGAAGTCGCGGAGGCCCATCGCGGCGGCCGGGTAGCGGGCCGAGTCGAGGGTCTGGAGTTCGATCCGGCCGATGGTGGCCGGGCCGGTGAGGTCGACGCCGTACGTGTCGGGGAAGACGCCCTTGGTGGCGTCGTGCCAGCCGCTGGCGCCCCATTGCGCGGAGTCGCTGTTGCCGTCGACGCCGCCGCAGAGCTTCATGTTGCCGTGGGTCGACGAGGCGACGGCCTGCTCGCCGAGCAGGAGGTTGTCGCCCGGTCCCTTCGGCGGTGCCGGCTTCACCGTCACGGGGGCAGTGAGCCGGTCGCGGCCGGAGGTCAGGTCGACGTTGAAGGTGCCGGGTGCGGTACCGCGCGGCACCGTGACGTCGAGCGGAGCCGTGACGAGTTGGTCGACCGGGAGGTAGCTGGAGAACTGGCGACGCGACAGGATGAGCGGGCTCTCGCCGCTGATCCGCAGGTCGGCAATGACGGGTTTGCGGCCGGTGTTGGTCATTCCGAGCGTCAGCCGGCCGGATGGAAAGCACGGCAGCGGGACGACCTCGACCGGTCGCGGCGTGGCACTGATCGTCACCGACGGGTCCTTGCCGGTGGCAACGGTGGCCGTCGCCGGGACGATCAGCGCGAGCGGTACGGCGAGCAGGGCGGCGCGGTTCATGGTGCTCCGATCCGTTCAGGCCGGGTGGATTCCGGGGCGGTCGTGCTCGACGACCAGGGTGGCGTGGGTGCTGGGCGTACCGCCGGGCGTGGTGACGCGGTCGACGATGCGGAACTCCGACGTCCACCGGTCCGGGTCGAGGCGGCAGCTGAGATAGCCGCGCCGGCCGTTCTGGTACTTGACGTGCGGGTTCTCGGCGAGCAGCGCCCGGCCGGTGGCGTCCAGGTCGACGCCGTCCTTGCCCGACGAGATCGACGTGGTGACGAACTCGCTGCCGACGACCGGCGAGCCGGGGTCGGCGAAGTTCACCCGCAGGTCCGAGGCGACGCTGCGGTGCAGGTCGCCGGTCAGCACGACGAGATTGCGGACGCCGCGGTCCCGGACGCCGGACAGGACTCGTTCGCGGGAGGCGGCATAGCCGTTCCAGGTGTCCATCGGGACTTCCAGCGCCGGTCCGCTCTTGCGGTCCAGCTGGGCCATCGCCACCTGCTGGGCGACGACGTTCCATCGGCTGGCGGAACGGCCGAGATTGTCGAGCGGCCAGCGTTCCTGATCGGCGCCGGTGATCGTGCGGGCCGGGTCGAGGGACACCTCGTCCGGTGGCAGCCAGCCGCCGTCGCCGGGCTGGTCGGACCGGAACTGCCGGGTGTCGAGCACGCTCAGGTCGGCGGTCCGGCCGTACCGCAGGTGCCGGTGCAGGCGGATCGACGGGCCGTCGGCGGACTGGGTGAGGCGCAGTGGCATGTGTTCCCAGTACGCCCGGAAGCCGTTGGCCCGGCGTACCAGGAACTCGGCCTCGGACAACCCGTCCTCGGACAGGTAGCCGGCCCAGTTGCCCTCGACCTCGTGGTCGTCGAGCGTCACCACCCAGGCCGACGCGGCGTGCGCCGCCTGCAGGTCGGGGTCGGTCTTGTGCAGCGCGTACCGGGCGCGGTACTCGTCGAGGCTGAAGATCTCGCCGGCGAAGTCGACCGGCACCGCCTGGTTGCGGATGCCCGCGGTCGGACCGACGCCGACCTCGTAGATGTAGTCGCCGAGGAACAGCACCACGTCGTGATCGCGCCGGGCGACGTCCTGGTACGCGGTGTAGTAGCCGTCGTAGAAGGCCTGGCAGGACGCGACCGCCATCGTCACCGCGGGCTGGTCCCACGGCGCGGGCGCCGTGCGGGTGCGTCCGACCGGGCTGATCTGACCTGCGGCGCGGAACCGGTAGTGGTAGTGCCGCCAGGGCCGCAGGCCGCGGACGTCGACATGCACAGTGTGCGCGTACTCCGGCCGCGCGTGGGCGGTGCCGCGGCGGACGACCCGGCGGAACGCCTCGTCCTCGGCGACCTCCCACTCGACCTTGACCGGTCGGTCGTCGAGACCGCCGAACGGCTCCAGCGGGCCGGGGGCGAGGCGCGTCCAGATCACCACCGCGTCGGGCAGCGGATCGCCCGAGGCGACCCCGAGGGTGAACAGCGGGCGGTGACCGGAGGCGGGCGGTCGACCGGTCTTGTCGACTCCCGGCAGCGTGCCGGTCAGCGCGAGTGCGGCGGCGGCGCCGGTGGCGGTCAGGAAGTTGCGTCGGGTGGCCTTGACGGCGGCCAGGCCGCGAGCGGCGGGAAGCATGCGATGGAGTATTGCGCCGTCGCCGCAGAGGTGACCAGGTGCTCGTTTCACCTGCTGCAACAGGAGATTCCTGCTCGACGGCATGACGCCGGAGCGGGCCGCGCTGGTGCGCGACCCGCTCCGCTGGTCGACGGCTGATCCTCAGCTGCCGGACACCGTCACCTTGCTGAACAGGGGTCGCCCGCTCGGCGGCATCACGAAGTTCTGGACGCGGTTGCGATGGGCGCTGTTGCTGGCCAGGTCGGCGGGGAACACGCCCACCGCGTCGTCGAACAGGATCTGCCCGGCCTGCGTGTAGAGCTTGCTCCGCTCGGCCGGGTCAATGGTGGCCCGGGCGTCCAGCAGCAACTTGTCCAGCGCCGGGTTGCAGTACCCGTTGCGCTTGGCCGCGCAGAGATAGAGCCGGGCCAAGGTGTAGTCCGCGTCCCCGGTGCCGGTGACGTTGGTCTGCAGGTTCATGTCCCAGTTCAGCTTGCCGAAGTCCTCCAGCCACTGTGCCCGTTCCTTCTCCAGCGGCTGCACCTTGACGCCGATCTTCGCCCAGTCGGAGATCATCGCCTGGGCCAGTGCCCGGATGTTCGGTCCGCCTTCGAGCGGCCACTGCATCGAGGTGCTGAACCCGTTGGGGTAGCCGGCTTCGGCCAGCAGTTGCTTTGCCTTCGCCGGGTCGTGGCGGTACGGCGTCAGCTTGGGCGCGCCGATCACGTCCTGGGCCAGCGGAGCCTGGGCGACAGCGGCGAGATCACCGAAGAGGTCCTTGACCGTGCCTTCCAGGTTGAGCGCGTACCACAGCGCCTGCCGGACCCGCTTGTCGTCGAACGGCTTACGGTTGTGGTTGAACCAGTTGAAGTAGTACGTCCAGCTGGGCGTGGTCGCGTAGGTGATGCCTTCGCTGTCCTTGACCCCCGGGACCTGGTCCGGCGGGATCTGGGTCAGCACGTCGACCTCACCGTTCTCCAGCCCGGTGATCCGCCCGGCCACCTCCGGGATGCTGACGAACTCCAGCTTGTCCAGCTGTGGCGCGCCGTCCCAGTACTCCGGGTTGGCGGCCAGCTCCAGCCGCTCGTCCGGCAGGAACGCGGTGACGGTGAACGGCCCGGTGCCGATCGGCTTGCTGAAGAACCCCTCACTGTCGACCTTGCCGGCCGGGCCGATGAACAGCAGCGTCAGCGAGCTGAGCAGGGTGCCGAGTGGCTTGGCGGTCTTCACCGTGACAGTGGCGTCGTCGGTGGCCTCGAACGACTTCACGCTCGCGTACAGCGGGACCAGCGGTCCGTCCAGCTTCTGGTGTCGCTGGTACGACGCCACGACGTCCTTGGCGGTGAACGGCGTCCCGTCGGAGAACTTGACCCCGGAGCGGAGCTTGAACACCCAGGTGTTCGGGTCCAAGTTCTGCCAGGACTCGGCCAGCACCGGCACGATCTTGCCGTCGTCGACCCGGACCAGCGGCTCCATGATCTGCTGGATCGTGGTCTGCACCGCCTCCTCACCGGCGTACTTGTGGGTGTCCAGCGAGACCGGGAACATGGCCGGCGCGTAACGCAGCACCTGGTCGTCGCTGCCTGGTTCGCCGGCCGGCGAACAGGCGCTCAGGCCGGTGGCGAGCAGGGTCAGGGCGGCCAGCGACGCCACCAGCTTTCGCTTCGTCAACACAGTGGTTCTCCTTTGCGGGCAGGGGCCGTCACGCTGTGGGCCGCGTGAAGGTGTAGGTGGCGACGACCGGGTGATGGTCGGACGGCGCGCGGCCGTCGTGGAAGAAGTCGACGACCTCGCTGCAGCGCACCGCGAGCGGGCCGCGACCGAAGATCCAGTCGATCGCCTTGGGCGGTGAGGCGAGCGGTGACAGGCGGGTCCCGATCGGGCCCGGTGCCACCGTCGGCACCACTGGATGGGTGACCGGCGAGTGCCGCCCGAGCGCGGTGAAGCTGTCCAGGAAACCCGCGGTGCCGAGCTCCCACTGCGGTGGGCCGATGTCGTTGATGTCGACGGTGAACAGGCAGGCGCCGTCGCCGGCCAGCCGGTCCAGTTGGGTACCGATCGCCCGGGCCTGCCGGACCCGGCGGTTGCCGAGGTCCGCGCGCTCGTCCGGGTGGCCGGGCCAGGTGAGGTGCGCGGTCGCGAGGAGCAGGTCCGGGGCGGCCGGGTCGCGCGGCCGGAGCCGGACCCAGAACAGCCGGGCGTCGGCGGCGAGGATGCCGACGTCCTCGGCGCCGTGCTCCAGGGGCTCGAACAGGTCGCGCCGCCACCACAGGTTGCTCTGCGTCTCCCAGCCGGTCCCGCCGTCGACCCGGTCATGGGTCGGCAGCACGTCGTCGATCAGCTTGCGGGTGCTGCCGCGCAGTTCCTGGACCGCGAGCAGGTCGGGCGGCCGGGTCGTGAACAGCGCGGTCAGCGCATCGCGCCGCTGGTCCAGGAAGAAGTCGGCCCACAGGTTGTACGTCATGGCGGTGAAGCTGAAGGTGCCCAAGGCAACTGTCATGCCGGCTGCTCCTCGGCGGGCTCGGTGGTGGAGGTCGGGACGTTGTACGTCGTCAGGCTGGTCGCGGTGAGCCGCGGATCGACCCGCAGAGTGGTGAGCGAGCAGTTGACCGGTGGATCCAGCAACACCTGGCCGCCCGGTGGCAGCCGGAGCGCCGCGGCGGCCGCGACCCGGATCGGTCCGCCGTGCGTGCCGACCAGGACCCGGCGGGCGCCACCGGCCGCGAGGTCCGCGACCGCCGCCCAAACCCGGTCGCGGAGTTGGGCGAAGGTCTCGCCGCCGCCACGGGCGACGTCCTCGCCGCGGGCGAACGCGGCGACCACCTCGGGCTCCTCGGCGAGGACCTCGGCGAAGGTCCTGCCGCCCCAGGTCCCCACGTCGATCTCCCGCCAGCGCGGATCCACCCGCACCGGTGGGCAACCGCCGTCGACGTACGGTCGCAGCGTCTCGGTGACCCGCTGCAGATCGCTAGCGACGACGACGTCGAAGCTCGAACCGCGCAGATACTCGGCCGCCAGCTTGGCTTGGTGCCGGCCGAGCGGGCTGAGGCCGGTGCCCTGCTGACCCTGGTACCTGTCCTCGGCATTCCACCGCGACTCACCGTGCCGCAGCAGGACCAGTTCCACCGTCATCCGCCCACCACCTCGGCGACGTCCGCGGCGAAGTGGCAGGCGGCCGGGTGCCGCTCCAGCCGGATCTCCAGCGCGGGCTCCGTGGTGGCACAGCTGTCCTGGGCTTTCCAGCAACGGGTCCGGAACCGGCAGCCCGACGGCGGGTCGGCCGGCGAGGGGACATCGCCGCCGATGATGATCGGCCGGCGCGGCGGCCGGTCCCACGGTTTCGGATCCGGTACTGCGGACAGCAGCGCCTGCGTGTACGGATGCAGCGGCCGGGTGAACAGTTCGTCCCGGGAGGCGGTCTCGACGATCCGGCCGAGGTACATCACCGCGACCTGGTCCGAGATGTGCCGGACGACGGACAGGTCGTGCGCGATGAACAGGTAGGCCAGCCCGAGGTCGCGGCGCAGGTCCTCCAACAGGTTGAGCACCTGCGCCTGCACCGACACGTCGAGGGCGGACACTGCTTCGTCGCAGATCACCAGCTTCGGCCGCAGCGCCAGCGCCCGGGCAATGCCGATCCGCTGCCGCTGACCGCCGGAGAACTGATGCGGATACCGCCGGGCGTGATCGGGGTTCAGGCCGACCCGTTCGAGCAGCTCGCGAGCCTCGGCGCCGAACCGCTTCCGGGGTACGACGTCCGGGTGGATCTCCCAGGCCTCGGTGATGATCTGCTCGACCGTGGCGCGCGGGTTCAGCGACGCGTACGGGTCCTGGAAGATCATCTGCAACTGTCGGCGGACCCGGCGCATCGCGGCCGGGGCCAGCGTGGTCAGCTCCTCCCCCTCGAAGAGGATGTTGCCGGAGCGGGCTTTCTCGAGCCCGACGATGGTCCGCGCCACGGTGGACTTGCCGGAGCCGGACTCGCCGACCAGGCCGAGCGTGCCGCCGGCCGGGACGTCGAAGGAGACGCCGGCGACGGCCTGGACCTGCCCGACGGTACGCCGCAGCAGTGCCGAGCGGAGCGGGAACGACGTGTGCAGGTCGCGGACGGACAGCAGTGGTGTGTCAGGCATCGTGCAGCATCCCCTCAGCATCGAGCAGCACCCGCTCGGCGAAGTGGCAGGCCGACCGGTGGTCCACGGGCCGCCCGGGCGAAGGGACAAGTGGTGGTTCCTGTTCCGCACACAGGGGCTCGGCGTACTGGCAGCGGGGGCGGAACGAGCAGCCGGACGGCAGGTGCAGCAGGTCGGGCGGTGCGCCCTGGATGGGGGTCAGCCGCTCGCGCGGACCGTCGATCACCGGCACCGACCCCATCAAGCCGGCCGTGTACGGATGTGCGCTGTGCTCGTACACCTCACGGATCGAGCCGGTCTCGACCACCCGGCCGGCGTACATCAGCACCACCCGGTCGGCCACGTCGGCGACCACGCCGAGGTCGTGGGTGATCAGTACCAGCGACATGCCCTCCTCGGCCTGCAGCCTGGCCAGCAGGTCCATGATCTGCGCCTGGACGGTGACGTCGAGCGCGGTCGTCGGTTCGTCCGCGATCAGCAACCGCGGCGACAGCGCGAGGGCCATCGCGATCATCACCCGCTGCCGCATGCCGCCGGAGAACTGGTGCGGGTAGTCGTCCAGCCGCTTGTCCGCCGCCGGGATGCCGACCCGGCGCATCAGCTCCAGCGCCTCGGCCCGGGCCTCCTTGCGGGACGCGCCGCGGTGCCGCCGGAACATCTCCCCGATCTGGGCGCCGACCCGGAACACCGGGTTGAGCGAGCTCAGCGGGTCCTGGAAGACCATCGCGATCTCGCGGCCGCGCAACCGCCCCGCAGTACCGGGGGCGAGCAGGTCCTGGCCGTCGTACTCGACGGTGCCACCGGTGACTCGGCCGGCCGGCTTCGGCACGATGCCCAGCAGAGCCTGCGCGGTGACGCTCTTGCCGCTGCCGGACTCTCCCAGCAGCGCGACGGTCTCCCCCGGACGGACGTCGAAGGAGGCGCCGTCCACAGCGGTCACCGGGCCGGCCGAGGTGGCGAACTCGACCCGCAGATCCCGGACGGTCAGCAGGGCGGCGGGGTCGGTCGCGGCCATCACAGGCTCCTCAGTCGCGGGTCGTAGCGGTCCCGGAGCGCGTCGCCGAGGACGCCGAGCGAAACCACGAGGAAGGCGAGCCCGATGCCGGGCACGGTCGAGATCCACCAGGCGTCGGCCAGGTAGTTGCGGCCGTTGGCGATCGTCACGCCCCAGCTCGGCGTACTGGCCGGCGTACCCAGGCCGAGGAAGCTGAGCGACGCCTCGGCCAGGATCACGTGACCGATCTCGACCGTGGCGACCACCAGGACCGGCGCGATCGAGGCCGGCAGGATGCACCGGCGGATCAGCCGCCAGGTGCCGGCGCCGAGCGTGCGGGACGCGTCGACGAACTCGCGCCGCCGAGTGGTCAGCGCCTGTCCGCGGGCGACCCGGGCGAACGTCACCCAGTTGGACACCGCCAGCACGATCACCACGTTCACCACGCTCGGACCGAGCAGCGCGGCGATGAAGATGGCCAGCAGGATCGACGGGAACGCCAACTGGATGTCGGCCAGCCGCATCAGCACGCTGTCCAGCCAGCCGCCGAAGTACCCGGCGGCGATGCCGACGGTGACGCCGATGCTGCCGGCCAGCAGCAGCGTGGCCAGTCCGACCGCGATCGAGATCCTTGCCCCCTGCAACATCTGGGCGAGCAGGTCCTGGCCGACCTGGTCGGTGCCGAAGATCGCCAGCGAGCCGTCGGACAACCGGCTGCCCGGCGGTTTCAGCCGGTCCTGGGTCCTGGTCGCGACGGAGTCGTAGCCGACCAGCCACGGGCCGGCCACCGCCGCGACGACGTACAGGCCGATCACCGTCAGGCCGAACCGGATCCGCGCCGTCCCGGCCCGGCCCCGCCGGGTCCGGACGGCGGGCACCGGGTCCGCCGTGGTGGTCAGGTCGAGATCGGTCGTCGTCATCGGTCACCAGCCAGACGGACCCGCGGGTCCAGGAAGCCGTAGAGCAGGTCCACGAGCAGGTTGATCAGGACGAAGATGGCGGCCACCAGCAGGATCGAGGCCTGCACGACGCCGTAGTCACGCCGGCCGATCGAGTCGATCAGCAGGCGGCCGACGCCGGGCCAGGCGAAGACGGTCTCGACGATCACCGTGCCGCCGAGCAGGGCGCCGAACTGCAGGCCGACCACCGTGACGATCGGAATCAGCGCGTTGCGCAACGCGTGCACCAGGATCACCGCGGTCTCGGCCAGCCCCTTGGCCCGCGCGGTCTGCACGTAGCCCTCGTGCACCACCTCGAGCAGGCCGCTGCGGGTCAGCCGGACCAGGATCGCCAGGAACGGCAGTGCCAGCGTGACGGTCGGCAGCACCAGGTGCGCCCAGCTGCCGGAGCCGGCACTCGGCAGCAGGGTGAGGCCGCGGGCGAAGACCAGGATCATCACGATGCCGAGCCAGAACGACGGTGTCGACTGACCGAGCAGCGAGAAGACCGAGATGGTGCGGTCCACCCAGGTGTTGGCCCGCAGCGCGGCGACCACGCCCAGCGGCAGGCCGATGACCAGCGACAGGAGCAGCGCGCTGGTGGCCAGCTGGATGGTGGCCGGCACCCGTTGCAGGACCAGGCTCATCGAGTCCGCGTTGAGCCGGAACGACTGCCCGAAGTCCAGGTGCACGACGTTCACCAAGTACGTCGCGTACTGCTGCGCCAGCGAGTGGTCGAGCCCGAGTTGCGCGCGCAGAGCGTCGACCTGCGCCTGGTCCGCGTCCGGGCCGAGCATGATGTACGCCGGATCGCCGGGCACCAGCCGGAGGACGACGAAGATGATCGTGACGGCGCCCCACAGGACGAACACCGAGAAGAACAGCCGCCGGGCGACGTACGCCGCCATCAGGCGCCCCGCCGCTGTCCGGCCAGGGCCTTCACTCCTGTGGTCGGACGAACCGGCGCCAGTGGAGGTGCGGGCCGCGGTTCAGGTACTGCGAGCCGGCGGGCGTCCTGCCGCAGCGCCGGTACCAAGCGGCGGATCTCGTCCAGCGATCCCGGTGCGCCCAGTTCGGCGCCGAGCGCGCCGACGCACCGGTTGCCCGCGTCGCGGACCGGTACGGCGACCATCCGGGGAAGCGAGGCGACCTGGCGGGCGTTGTGGGCGAAACCGACCTCGCGGACTTTGCGCAACGCCTCAGCCAGCTCTGGGGTCGGGTCGACCTCGGCCGCCGGCAGCGCCGACAGGTAAGCCCTGCCCAGCGCGCTGGCGCGGAGCGACACGGCATCACCCGGCTGGACCGGACCATGACCCGCAACATCCGCCACTTCGAGCACTGGACCAGCGGTCTGGCGCAGCGGCCGGGCCAGCACGACCAGGCAGCCGAGTCGGTTGCTGAGCCCGGCCAGCACCCGCTCCGGAGCCGATGGGATCTCGGTGGTCCGCCGGTGCGCGATCAGGCCGTCGGCGGCGCAGTACAGGTGGTCGTCGACCCGGCGGGCCAGGCCGTGTTCGCAGAACGTCGTCAGGATCCGGTGCACGGTGCTCTTGTGCAGCCCGACCGCGACGGCCAGCTCGGTGACGCCGTACGCCCGGTCCTGCCGGTTCAGCTCGGCCAGAACGGTGAGGGCTCGGCTCAGCGACTGCATGGCGACCTCGTTTCAGACGGATGAGAGGGCCGCTACATGAACGTTAACGGTAGCGTTAATGCACCGTAGAAGTGTGATATTTGAGTGTCAATAGCCCCGCGTTGCTCAGGGCGGAACAGTCGATTGACGGCCAATTCCCGTGAACGTTAATGTCACCGACCATCCACTCCACCCACTCCTCTGGGAGGCATGCGTGACCATGCCCGCGACATCGCCCGACCTCCGGGCCGCGCTGCTGGCCGCCGATCCCCGCCTGTCCAAGTTCTCGCCGCTGCCGCGCATCCTGGCCTTCGACGACTTCGACAGCGGGACGCACGGCTGGTGCGAGCTGCTCGGCAACTACAACGGCCGGGGCGACCTCAGCACGGTCGACGCCCACATGCGCGACTTCCGGCCGCCGCAACTGTCGGCCTGCAACTTCTTCGATATCGGCACCCACGGTGCGCTGAGCGGAACCTACGCGCTCAAGCTGGCCACCCGTCCGTACAAGGGCCACACCGCGGTGGCCATCCGCCGGCTGACGATGAGCGGCCGCGGCCTGGTCCAGCTGGAGACGTACTTCGCCTTCAAGTCCGAGGCGACGCTCGGCGGCGGTGAGGAACTGGACCACTTCGGCGACGTGCGGTGGGACGGCAACACGCACCCGTCGGAGGCGCAGTTCGGAGCTTTCACCGTCGCCACCGACCTGTGTGGCGACGGCGGCCTGCGATACCACACGGTTGCGCGGTACCAGAACACCGACCTGGACAACCACTTCACCCGGCGCTGGATGGCACCGACCGTGCCCGAGCCGACGCCGCGGGAGCACTTCGAGGGCAAGGTGAAGCTCGAGTACGCCGCCGACTTCACCGCGCCCAACCCCGAGGACTGGCAGGCCTTCGGGGAGCCGCAGGAGCTCTGCTACAACGAGGTACCGACCAAGGTGAACTGGCACTACCTGCGCTGGCTGGTCGACACCGACGCCCGGCGGAACGTGGAGCTACAGGTCAACGACCGGGTGATGGACATGCGCGACGTCCCGGTCCCGCCGTACGAGGAGCGCTACGAGACGCTCGAGAACCTGCTGAACTTCTACTTCTCGGTCCGGACCCATTCGGCGGTGCGCAACTTCCTCTTCCTCGACTCCGTTCTCATCTCGGTTGATTGGTAGGCGACATGCGACAGTCCATGACGGCGGTGCTGGAACGCGACACCGAGTTCGCGGGCGGCTTCGCCACCGAGCCGTACGAGGTCGCCTGGGCCGGTGAGGCGCGCTGGTTCGTGCAGCACGTCGGCGGCGACGGTACGGCCGGCTACATCACCCAGGTCTCCCCCGACGGCATCACCTGGTGCGACCTGGACAGCAGCGAGCACGTCGCCGTACCGGGCAAGCTGGTCTCCTGGCCGGTCACCGGCTTCGGTCACTGGCTCCGGTTGCGCGCCGTGGTCGAGGGCACGGTGCGGGTGCGCATCCACCTCGCCGTGAAGGCTTAGTCTCGTCAGCCTGATGGTGGGTTCAGGGGAGGACCGATGACGGAGGCCCGGCGGCCGACCTTGCGCGACATCGCTGCTGCGCTCGGGCTGTCGATCAACACGGTGTCACGTGCACTGGGCGACAAGGACAGCGTCAGTGCGGCCACCCGGACCGCCGTTCAGGCCGAGGCGGCCCGGATCGGGTACGTGCCCAACTCGCTGGCACGGTCGCTGGTGCTCGGGTCGGCCATGACGCTGGGCCTCGTCATCACCAACCCGTCCAACCCGTTCTACGCCCAGCTGATCAGCAGCATCGAGCTCCGGGCCCGGGCCGAGGGGTACTCGTTGCTGCTGCTGGTCACCGACGAGAGCGCGGAGAACGAGCAGCGGGCCACCGACGCACTGCTGCGCTCGGCGGTCGACGGCGCCGTGGTGGTCCCGGTCCAGGCCGAGTGGGACCACTGGCGCCGGGTCCGCGACGCCGGTATCCCGATGGTGTTCGTCAACCGCGACGTGCCGGAACTGGATTGCGACATGGTCGGTGTCGACAACGAACGCGGCGGCTACGAGGCCACCACCCACCTGATCACCGGTGGTGCACGGAAACTGCTGGTACTGGAGGAGGACCTGCCGATCACCACCACCGCCGACCGGGTGGCCGGCTTCCACCGGGCGATGGCCGACGCCGGCCTGGAAGTCTCGGCGGAAAGTGTGCGTGCCGTTCCGACCAAGCGATACGACTCCCTCGCGCTGCCGTGGCAGCCGGAGGAGGCGTACCGGTTCGCCGCCACGCTGCTGGCCGGCGGCGAAAGGCCGGACGGGATCGTCACCGGCAACGACTACTTCGCGCTCGGCCTGCTGCGCGCGCTGGCCGAACTGGGGTTGTCAGTCCCCGGCGACGTGGCAGTGACCGGCTACGGCGACCACCCGTACGCCGGATACCTGCAGACGCCGCTGACCACCGTCCGCCTCCCCGCGACCGAGGTCGGCCGAACCGCGGTGGAGATGCTGGTCCGGCGGATCAAACAGGACAGCACCGAACGCCCCCGCAAGATCCTGATCCGCCCCGAACTCATGGTCCGCGCGTCAACGACTGGCTGACGAGCCGGAAACCGCCGGGTCGCGCAGACGTACGGCGTTTCGTGCGGACCGCTGGTGACCGGCCCGATGGACGCCGGGAAGCTCGGGTTGTCGCCAACCCATCCCGGACCGCCGAGCCCACGTACGGCATGGCCGACAAGCCATGGCTCGTCGCCGCGAACAGTCCGGACATCGCCGCCTGCGCCCGCCGCAGCGACCAGTTCGCCCTCTTCAGCGGAGCCAGGACGCTTCCCCGGGGCGGGGAAGGTCAGGACTTGAGGTTGGCGAACCAGGTGCGGGTGTTTTCGGGGGTTCGCGGCGAGGTCCGCTCGACGTCGGCGACGAGGTCGGCGATGGTTCGGGCCGCAAGTTCGCGACGGTAGGCCAGGTCAGCCCTGCGCATGGCTCCGGAGACCAGGCAGGTCTTGCGATAGTCCTCGCGCGGATCGCCGCCCGGGCCGGCTTTCAGGATCGCGGTACAGCGGAAGGCATCGTCCGGTCCGTCGATGGCGATCACGATGTCGAGCAGGGTGATCTTGTCCGGCCTCCGCGCGAGCTGGAAGCCGCCCTTCGGACCGGAGGTGGACGAGAGGATGCCGGCCCGGGCCAGGGCCTGGAGTTGCTTGTTCAGATAGGCGGTCGGCAGATCGTAGAAGGCGGCGAGGCGCTTGGCGGTCATCGGCTCACCGGGCACCCAGCACAGGTTCACGCAGCTGTGGATCGCCCACTCGACGCCCTCGTTCATCTTCACAATCTGGATATTAGGAATCCAGAACCTGCGAGTCAAGCCTGCCAGGGAGTGGCTCTCATTTGGCGTGCGCTGCCCGGACACCGCCGGGGCGGGAGAGGCGCCATCAGGTCTCGCCGGGGTCGTCCGATTGCGACCACCTCGCACGCGCCAGCACGGCCCGGGTCAGTTCGGGCGCGGTCCGGTGGCTCGCAATATCGTCGGGCCAGCCCTCCACCTCGGCCGCCGCCCACTCGGCCCACTGCGCCACCAGCGCGTAGAAGTCGGTCAGGAACGCGCCCACCAGCAGGGTGGTGGCGCGGCGCTCCTCGTAGCGGCCCTGGCCCTCGGCGAAGCGTTCACCCGCGGCGACGCTGTCGGCGTTCATCTCGACTGCCCAGGCCCTGGCCCGCGCGATGGTTTCGAGCGCGTCGGCCCGGCTGCCGTGTTCGGCGAACATGAGCTTGACCAGCCCCTCGAACTCGAGCACCGGCCCGTCGCCGGGTTCGGCGAGCCAGGCGGCCACGGCTCGTCGGCCGGCGGCTGTGATCGAGTAGATGGTCCGCGGGCGCCGCCCGACCGTATCCTCGCGCGCCCTGGCGTAGCCGTGCTCCACGAGCTTCTTGGGCTCTTCGAACAGCTTGCTCTCGGCGCGCGGCCACACCCGGCCGACGCTGAGCCCCATCGCCTTGGCCAGCTCGTAGGTCGAGTACGGACGGACCGCGAGCAGTCCGAGCACGCCGAATGTGGTCGTGGTGAGAACCCTTGACATAACCCTCCCTTTGGGAGTAAACCTACCATATACTCTCTTTGGGAGTATATGAGGCCAGGGAGATGACCCCGATGATCAAGGCCATGGCATTCGATGTCGACCCGAGCAACAGCCGCCAACTCCGCGACTGGGACGGCGAGCACGGCAGCTACTGGGCCGAATACGCCGACTTCTACGACCGCGGCGTGGCCGACTACCACCCTGCCCTCCTGGCCGCCGCCAACCCTGGTCCGGGAGACCGGATCCTGGACGTCGGCTGCGGGTCTGGTCAGGTCGCGATCGACCTGGTCCGCGCGTCACCGGGTTCGCGCGCCCTAGGGGTCGACCTCTCCACTGCACAACTCGAAGTGGCCCGCCAGCGCGGGGCCGGGCTGGCGGTGAAGTTCGCCCAGGCCGACGCGCAGGTGCACGACTTCGGGGCAGCGGCGTACGACCTGATTGTCAGCCGGACCGGGACGATGTTCTTCGGCGATGCGGCGGCAGCATTCGCCAACCTGGCCACAGCCACGAAGCCGGGCGGTCGGCTCGCGATCCTCGTGTGGCGCGGCCTGGCCGAGAACGAGTGGCTCCGCGAGATCTTCGAGGCGTTGCGAGTCGGCCGCGATCTGCCGATGCCGCCGCCGGGCGCACCCGGGCCGTTTGCCCAGAGCGACCCGGCCATGGTCGAGCCAATGCTGGCCGCCGCCGGCTGGTCCGACGTCGCCTTCGAGGCCCTCGACCAATCGATCTGGCTGGGCCGCGACGCCGATCAGGGAACCAGGTGGCAACTGGGCCAGTCAGCCTGGCTCCTGCTCGGTACCGACGAGGCGCAGCGCGCCGCGGCCACCGCGAACCTCTGGGCGCTGTTCGCAGCTCGCCAGACGCCCGATGGCGTCCGACTGGCCTCGGGGGCCTGGCTGATCACCGCCCGTCGAGCACGCTGAGCGGGTCGCTGCAGAGGGGACCCACAGGAAGCCCAGTCCTCGGCAGATCCGGTAGCCGGAGCGGCGTGTGTCACGCGAGTCTGAACATTGCCTTACCCAGTGGTCGGTTTGAGTGAAATAATGCGCGAGACCTGAGACCGACACGCTCGCGTAGGGGCATCCATGCGAATCGAGGCCGTGCTCCCCGACCTGGCTGTGGGCGACCCCCAGCACGTTGTCGAGCACGATGAGGTGCGAGCGCGGGCAGCGGCCGCGATGCACGCCCTGCGCGAACTGATCCCATGGAGCGGGTACGCCCTCTCGGCGTGGGATGCCGGATCGGGGACGCACCGCCACATCACGCTGGCCAGCGAGGGATACCCCGCCGCGGTGCAGGACCACATGAACGACGCCTTCGTGGAGCACAACCCCGGTTTCCGTCTGCTCCACACTCGCGTACCGCGTGCCCTGCGGTGGTCGGACCTGGATCGTGACTGGCTGGTCAAGTTCGCCCAGACGTACTCCGCCGAGGTCTTCTTGATCCCTGCCGGGTTCAAGGAGGGGGCCACGATGTGCCTCCGGCTCCCGGACGGGAGATACACGGGTGCCCTGCACGTCAGTTGGGCGAGGGCCAGGGACGCCAGCGACGGGACACGCGACATCATCGAGGGATTTCGTCCGTTGCTCGCGAACGCCTGTGACCTGCTGAGCCACGCCCGCCTCGGAGTGCATCGGATGGGTCCTGACGTGCACGCTGTGCTGGTCTCGGCTCAGGGAACGGTCTCGGAGATGCCGGGTCACCTCGCCGGTCCGCTGCTCCGCGACGGCGAGCACGTGAGGTCGTTGGTCGCTCGGCAAGGCAACTCGTTCGGCCGGCGACGTTACCTGTGGACAGGTCCGGAAGGTACGTGCCACCGGATCGAGATCGTGCCTTGCCACGGTGAGGCGAGCCTCGTCATCGAGCGGCAGATCTCCTGGCCGTTCGGCCTGAGCGGCCGTGAGGCGCAGATCCTGCACTGGGTGGCCATGGGCTACTCCAACCCGCAGATCGCCGCGCGGTTCTACATCAGTTCCAGAACTGTGTCGACGCACGTCGAGCACATCCTCGACAAGCTCGCCTGCGAGTCCCGTGCTCAGCTCGCGGCGCTCGCGGTGAACGCAGAGCTGTTGCTCATCGAGGAGATCGACGCCGGCGCGGCGTGAAGCGCGTTGCGCCAACACCAGCGGTAGAGGTCGACGAGTACCTCGAGGCCACCAACGTCGCCATGGACTGGTAGCGACTCCCGCCGTCCAGGACCCGGAGTTGCGGCGATGTCCGGCCCAAACCAGGGCTGAGCTCTACTCGACGCCGGTGTCGCTCAGAAGTTTGGCCGCGGCCAGCAGATTGGCCTCGGCGCCGGGTGGTCCGACGAGCTGGAGGCCGGCGGGCAACCCGTCAACGAGGCCTGCGGGAACCGAGACGGCCGGCAGGCCCAGGACGCTCCATGGGCTGGTGAGCGCGAGCAACGCCCCACGAACGTCGAAGGGTGCTCCATCGATGTCGGCCTCGCGGCAGTTCAGGGGTGGCGGAGGCAGCGGGATCGTCGGCAGGGCGAGGAGATCGTGGTGGCGCAGCAGGTTCGCCACGATCACGGGGGCACGGTCACATACGGCCAGGGCGCGGCCGTACTCCGAGTCGGTGACCTCGCCGCCCGCGCGGAGGCGGTCGCGGACCTCTGGGTCGTAGAGCTCGGGAGCGATGGCGAGCCGCTCGGCGTGCACGGCGTAGGACTCGCGGCCTTGGATGAACCGGTACGCCGTCCGGAGTTCCTCCGCCTCCGGGACGACGACCTCACCGGTGACAAGGTTTGCCACCAGCTCTCGCGCCGCGCGCGTGATAGCGGGGGTCGTGGGGTGGACGGAGTCCGGAGAAACCCAGCCGATGCGGGGCGTCTCCGAGGGCGTTCCCGGGTCAGCGGTCAGAGCCGTCCACAGGAGACGACAGTCGGCGGCGCTCCGGGCCAGAAGACCGACCGTGTCCAGGGAGGGAGCCAGCGGGAGGACGCCGTTCGTGCGGACAGAGCCCTGGGTCGGCCTGAGACCGACCACGCCGCAGCACGCGGCGGGGATGCGGGCAGAGCCTCCCGTGTCCGTGCCAAGCGCGAGCGGGACGATGCCGGCGGCGACCGCGGCCGCGGACCCGCTGCTCGAGCCCCCGGACATCCGTCCAAGCGCGTACGGGTTTCGTGTGGGGCCGGTCGCGGCACGATCCCCCGTCGGTCCGTTGGCGAACTCGTGCGTGGTGGTCTTGCCGAGCACGATCGCCCCGGCCGCTCGGAGTCGCCTGACGCACGCCGCGTCCTGCTGGGCGACGCGACCGGTGAGGTGATGGGAACCGGCGGTGGTCGGCATACCGCGGACGTCGATCATGTCCTTGACCGCGATCGGGACACCGTGCAGCGGCCCTCGGTCCACACCATCGGCCAACTCCCGCCCTGCCTGCTCGGCGGCGGCCCGTGCTCCCGTCTCGTCGAGGTGGACGAACGTGTTGAGAACCGGTTGCCACCGAGCGGCCTCGCCGAGTGCGATCTCGACCAGCTCAGCCGGCGACACCCGACCTGCGCGCAGATCGGTCGCAAGCTCGGCGACGCTGATGCGAGCGAAGTAGCTCGCGCCCGAGGGGACGAGTTCGGCCCCGGAGGAGGACGACACACCTGCTCCTTCTGTGCCTCTCTCGCGAAGCTGACCACAGCGCGGGCGCGGGGTCCTTCGCGGGGACGATGAGGCCTGTTGACGGCGGGACGAGAGCGACGCTTGCCAGCCTCACGCTGTGGGAAGCGCGCCCTCCAACACGTCGACAGCCTCGCGGAACGGCTCGACGGGAGCGACCAGCACACCGGCGCCGGCGTGGCCACCCTCGCGCAGGGCCGCGCCCATGTGAATGCTCGGGGCGATGCCGGTCGAGGCGACGCGCGCCGCGTCGATGCCGAAGGGAACGCCGCGGAACCCCAGGGAGGGAATCTTCCACAGCGGGTGCTCGACTTGGGTGATGCCGTACATCGCCTCGGTGGTCCGCACCATGTGCTGGGCCGACCCACCGCTGTAGTCCTGGAGGGAGAACGCGGCCGCGGCTGCGAGCCCACCGAGGCCGACGGTCTCGGTGATCAGGCTCTCGCCACCCATGAAGGCGGTGTCCTCGACTCCGATGTCGTCGAACAACTTCGCATCCAGCGCCGGGATCGGGGATCGGAACCAACGGTCACCAGTGCCGGCGGTTCGGATGGCGAACTGCTTCTCGTTCAGCGCCATGGCGGTGACGATGCTGCTGTGCGGTGTGCCGGCCGCCACGTCCGCGATGCACTTCCCGGTCGCCATCGCCACGTGCAGGAAGAACAGATCGTTCTGACTGAGGAAGGCGAGAACCTCCCGCGTAGATGTACTGAGCCCGTTCGCGTCGAGGACAGCTCCGTACAACTGCTGGAACAAGACGGCCGTCGCCGCGGTGTTCCGGCTGTGCAGGTCGTCACCCATGCCGAGAGCGCGCCGGATGATCGGGTTCACCCGCAGACCACCCGTGCTCCGCAGCGCAGCTGAGAGCTGTGGCGACAGCACGTCCCTGACCCAGACCAGGCGCTGATGGACTGTCTCGTTCCACACTCCGTAGGTGAGCCGCTGGCGCTCGCTGCCCTCGTAGAGCAGGCAGTGCCCGCGGCTCCCCGTCGAGGCATCTGCGACGACCCACACCGGCATCGAGGCCGAGGTCACCCCCGTCACCGAGCCGACACACGCGTAGTCGTGGCACGGGCGGACCAGGATCCGTCCCTCGTGGAGGAGACTGTCGGCCTCCTCCACCGATGCAGCGAGGCCTTCGTACACGGCTGCGCCGAGGATGGCACGGCGCTGGCCGCCCACGTACTCCGGCCACTCCATGGGTGCCCCGGATGTCAGGATCGTTTGGGGGGTCATCCCCGGCAGCGCGATCAGCGCCGGTACTACATCGGTGAGGACCGGATCGGTTCCCAGCATCGCCGTCACCGCGGTGTCGTTGGCCGTGGAACGCTGACCTGAGGTTCCTTCCACCATTCTCGTCCCATCGTTGAGTGAGTTGTCCGTACGTGGCAGCACGCGCACAGGGCGGGTCACGTCCAGCGACCTACGAACTCTGCCACCGCGGCATCGACCTCGATCGGCTTCGAGGCGCTCAGGAAGTGATGCCCGCCCTCGATGACCTGCAGACGCGCCTCGCATGAACGGGTGAACAGCTTGATCTCCTCTTCCGCGTTGGCCACGGAGTACACCTGGTCCGCCGTGCCATGCAGCCACAGGATCGGCGGGCTGACCTCGTCCAACCTCCCGTGCAGGCCGTCGCGGTCCCGCAGGTTGAGCGTGCAGAGGCGGAGCCGCTGGCGACCGGCGTCACCGGCGTAGTTGGCCCGATAGGTGGCAAGCCAGAACGCGCGTTCCTCATCCGACAAGCCGCCTAACGCCGCGTCGAAGGTGTCGTCCACGAACCCGTCGGGCACGGTCCAGTCGTCGCCGACCGGCTCGCCGAAAGCATCGATGAAAGGGCTGCAGAACCCGACCCCGTCCCAGCACCCCAGGTCCCGGCTGCGCTGGCTCTCGGTGTCCATCGACGTCCCAAGAGGGATCAGGCCCTTCACGACATCAGGAGCCAACAGGGCCATACGGACCGCGATCCAACCGCCCTGAGAGGTACCCAGCACGAAAGCCTCGCTGATGCCCAGGACGGAGAGGGCCTGCAGGTTCGCGGTCGCGCTGTCCCAGTAGCTGAAGTGCTGGTACGACGCTCGGGTGCGGCCGTGTCCGTAGGGCTCCAGCGCGAGCAGGTTCACCGCGTCGGTCAGCGCCGGGTCGGCGAACTGTGGTCGGTACAACTCGGCCGAGGTCGTATAGGAGTTGATCATCACCAACGTCGGGAGCGCGGGGTCGTAGGGTCTGCCGAAGGTGGCCCCGACGGACGACCCGCCCAGGTGCGGGATCTCGACGGTCTGCTCGATCTTGGTCATGGTGTTCCCTCTGGTTTGTGGCTGTAGGAAGGCTCGGAGGGTCGAAGTCGCCGGCCGGAGCCGCTCGTGCTCGCGTCACCGCGGCGCGAGCGCCGGGATGGCGACGGATGGTCAGACCGGGTCGGGGACCGGATCCGAGGCGCCTGCCGGGCTCTCCGGGGTGCCGGCCGACGAGATCCGGGTTCGCGCAGCACGGAAGAGTTGGTCAACTTGATCGAGTTCGGCGCGATCGCTGGCTCGGACCAGGCTCACGGCGACGAAGACGACCAGGTTCGCAACCAGACCCACCAGACCGGAACCGAGACCTGCGAGCCAGGGCACGGCACCGCCGATGTCCATGTAGGGCAACGTCAGCGTTAACGCCACCGCGGCGCCGACCAGGAGCCCGCTGATCGCGCCGGCCCGGTTGCCTCGACGCCAGATGAGGCCGCCGAAGATCGGGACGGCCAGCTGGATGATGGCTTGATAGGCGAGCTGGGTGACACCGGCCAGGTTCGGCGAGTCGTAGATCCGGTAGGCGACGACGGCGGCGATCACCGCGGAGACCGCCATCGCGCCCTTGGCCAGGTAGAGCTCTTGCTTGTCGCGCAGCGGACGGACCACGCCAACGATGTCGTTCGCGACCTGGGTGCCGATGGCCTGAGTGATGCCGTCGACGAAGCCCATGCCGGCCGCGAACACGATGACCAACGCGAACGCCAGCAACCAGGTCCCGCCGGCGTCCTGCGAGATCGCGAAGAAGGCGGAGCCGGGGTGCTGCGCGGCGAGCGGAAGCGGCGCGGAGCAGAACGCGACAGCCACCAGCAGCACGAAGAACACGAAACCGATGACCATCGTCTGCAGCGAACCCTTCTTGACCTCCTGCACGCTGGCAGCGGTGTAGATGCGGGTGAAGATCATCGGCCAGCACAAACTGCCGATGATGCCGGCCGCGACGATGCCGAAGTAGTACAGACCGCCGCTTTCGGACCCGAAGTCGGGCAGGCTCAGCTGGCTTTCGGTCAACCGCCCCAGGTTCGAGACTCCGCCGAAGTAGAAGAACAACAAACCCAGGCACAACAGCGCGGAACCGAGGTAGGCGACGATCCCCTGGACCATGTCGGTGATGATCAGGCCCCGCATGCCCATCTGAACGGTCCAGAACTGGCGGACCACGAGCACGACGATGCCGATCAGGATCGATTCCGCGACCGAGAGACGACCGAGGGATGCCCACTGGATGACCGCCCCCATGGCGACGAGTCCGAGGATGAGCCACGGCAGCAGAGCCACCACGCTGATGGCGCTGGCGACCAGCTTCAGTGGCGGGCTGTCGTAACGCAGCGACAACAGGTCGGCCTGGGTGCGCAGGTCGAACTGCTTTCCCCACTTCCACACCGGTCGGGCGATGAAGTACATCGCGACGACGCCCAGGACGGAGTACACGAGGAAGTAGAGGCCGATCACGCCGCCGGCGACCGCCAGGCCGAAGACCGCGGTGAACGTTGAGCCCGGCCACCAGGAGTTGGTGTAGGCCATCGACACGAACCAGCTGGAGAAGGAACGCTCGCCCACGGCGTAGTTGCTGAACGACGACGCGACGTCGCGGCGGTGCTTCGAGACGTGCAGCACGGAGACGATCACTACGAAGAAGGCGCCGAGAGCGCCGAAGGTGACGATCATCAGTCCAGGGCCCCCTTCCGGCGCTCCAGCCCGAAGGTCACCGCGATCGCGGCGGCCGAGACCAGGAGCAGGTACCAGATCGATGCCGGAACCGCCGCGATCAGGCCGTGCTGCCTGGAGAACGCGATGTAAGCCGGTGGCAACAGCGCGATCGCACAGACCAGCGCGAACAACGCCCCGAACACACCGTGGGCCGACGACCGCTGATCATCCTCTGCAAGTCCCATGGAACCCTCACCTCGCCGATATCTCTGTGAATTCCTTGCGCTGTAGGCGTTGAGAGTAGGTGTGGCGCTGGACCGGGGACATCGGTCAACTGACGTATCTGACTCAGGTGACCGCGACGAGGCTCGTCATCGCGGCCGTGCCGGCGCCGGTGGCGCGGGGCTTCAGAGTGCGGCTTTCAGTTGCTCGTGATGCTCGGCAAGCCAGTCTTCGAGGGTCTGGAGCCGGGGATTGATCGTGCGGATCAGGTCGCGATCACGATTGCCGACGAACGTCTCCGCCGCCTCCGTGAAGAACTGGAACATGTTGCCGAGTTCTTCGGCCTCCGGGAATCCGGCCGCACGCAACTGCTGGTGAGTCATCGGCCGGTAGACGACCGGCTCGCCGAGCACCTTGGCGAAGAGGTCGGCCAATTGCTTGCCTGTGGCATGGGTACCGGCAAGACCGACCGTACGGCCGACGAATCGAGCGCCGGCCTGGAAGATGCCGTACGCGGTACGCCCGATGTCCTCAGCGGCTACGAGCGCCATCACGCTGTCACCCATCGGCAGGGTCAGCGCCGCCGTGCCCGTCGAGTCGCGGCGCGGGCTCAGTCCGGCGGCGATGAACATCTCGTAGAAGAACGAGGTTTCCAGGAAGGTCGTGGGCACGCCCAGGGCGATGAAGCCGGCGTTCGCCTCGTGCTTGGCGTCGAAGTGCGGCACCTTGTAGCCGTCGCCGATGGTAGGGGGCTCGCTGCCGAGGAACTCGAAATGCGGGCGGGTGTCCTCCAACGTCGACCACACCACGTGCTTGAGTCCAGCGGCTTTGGCTGCCCGCGCGGCGTTGGCAGCGTGATCCAGTTCCATTCGCGCGCCGCCACGCAGCGCCTCCTGCTCGGGAGTGAGTTGCGCCCAGAAGTTGGTGACGACGAACGCGCCGTAAGCGCCCTCGAACGCGGTACCCAGGCCCTCCTCGTCATCAAGGTCCGCCTGGACGACCTCGGCACCGCGCGCGGCGAATTCCTTCGCCTTGACCGAACCCGGGTCTCGGGTCAGTACTCGCACCGAGAACGGCCCGTTCCAGTCATCCAGGATGGCGCGTACCAGGCCGCCACCCTGCGATCCGGTCCCGCCCACCACTGCGATGATCTTCTTGCTGGTCACGGTTTGTGTGTCCCTTCGTTGGTTGAATCGTCGATGCGTAAGACCGGCGCCTGAAGGCGCCTCAGCCGGCGCGGAACGCCATCACGTTCCGCCTGACCCAGTCGGTGAAATGGTGTGGAGACCGGCCGAGGAGGGCGTCGCCTCCGGCCCGGTGAGCACGTACACCTTGCCGCCATGTCCCGGTTGGCGAAGTACGACGGCCGCCGTCTCAGCGATGTCCTGCGGGTCGGACGGCGGGTCCGGAAGATCCACCCGAGCCACCCACGCGACACCGCGGTCACCTTTCACCGGCATCGGTCAGCACTTGCACCAGCGGGTGGCCGACGTTGCCTGTCGCTCCCGTCACAACAATCACGATCAAGCTCCGTTCGGTGTCTGCTTCGGCGCATGCGGCAGTAGAGATCGTGCTGATGTTTCCTTGCCTGGTAGCCGCTATTTGCTTGGCTAGTAGCCGACCGCGAGCCAGCCGCGATGGGTGCTCGGTTTGTCGAGTTCGTCGGCGAACGCGATGGCATAGTCCTCCACGCCGATCACCGAACGACCCTCTTCATCGGTGACCTGCGCAGTGGTGCTGGTGCGATAGGAACCCGTACGAACGCCGGGGTGGTGGGGACCGAAATCCGCCGCTGGAACGAAATAGCCAATCGACGCCGCCTGGTGCGGAGTTGAGCAACTCCAGCGTCCGTGCGTGAGCCTCGGCGCGCGGAACGAGCCAGGCGGGGAAGTCGGCTGTGTCGGCCTGACGAGGCCCACCTTCGACGACCGGGAGAATCGCCGAACCGCCGACAACCCCGAAGCGTGCTCCGATTGCCTCGGCGGACCGGAGGAGGACCGCCACGCCCGCTCCCGGCCCGTCGGCATCGTCAAGGGCAGGGAGCGCCGAGACAATGACCTTCGCACCGGAGGTCACCTCCTGGAGAAACGCGGGATCGTGCACGCTCCCGGTGACATTGCTGACCTCTTCCGGAAGATCGGTTCTGGGGCGCCGCGAGACAGCGATCACCTCGTAC
Source organism: Kribbella sancticallisti (assembly GCF_039530625.1). Taxonomy (NCBI): domain Bacteria; kingdom Bacillati; phylum Actinomycetota; class Actinomycetes; order Propionibacteriales; family Kribbellaceae; genus Kribbella; species Kribbella sancticallisti. Next base: position 30,395 of record NZ_BAAAOS010000070.1, read on the forward strand.
CGGCGGGCGGCAAACCCCCGCGCCAACGCACTGCCGACGAAACCAGCGCCGAATATGACGACCTTCATCTATGCCTCGTCTACTGCTCAGAAATCGAAAGGGACGGCGACGGTAGTTCCCCATAGTTACCCAGTTCTCGAAAAGAACCGTCGTGATCTATCCTGTGGGCGATCCATCAAGGCGTCAATCAGGCACATTCGCGTGACCAGGTCCCATGGAGGTAACCGTGAATACCCCAGATACCCGCACCGAGGCGGCCACCTGCGACGTTCGCGAAGTCCTGGATCTGGTGGCCGACAAGTGGTCGCTGTACATCGTTTCCAACCTCAGCGACGGTCCGTGGCGCTTCACCGAACTCAAACATGCTGTCGACGGCATCAGCCAGCGAATGCTGACCGTCACGCTGCGACGCCTCCAACGCGACGGCATCCTCACCTGCACCGTTCACGAGGTCATGCCGCCCAACGTCAGCTACCAACTCACCCCGCTCGGCGCCAGCCTTCTGCACGCTGCCGCCCCGCTCATCGCGTGGAGCAACGGCCATCTGACCCAGATCGCAGCCGCGCGCACGGAGTACGACCAAAGCCTCAGCCAGTCCAACCGAACGAACGGATAGATCGCGAGGATGAGGCCCTGCGTTCAGAAGGAACGAAAAGGCCCGCGGCCCGGGGTACGGGGGTTGTCGCGATCAGGCGCCGGGGCCGCCGTCGACCGGGACGATCGCGCCGGTCACCATCGCGCGATACTGACGAGCTCCTCGAAAAGCGGCGTCATCGTCGGCTCGAGACCAAGCGCCACGTTCAGCACGATGCTGATCTGAGGTCCCTTCGAATCCGAGGTATTCGGGTGAGCGAGTGCAGGTCGTCGTTCAGAGGGCGGTGCGATAGGCGCGGTTGGTGGCGATGAGCTCGTCGAGTGAGTCGCGGGTGCGGACCAGTTCGGCGATGTGCTCGCTCAGCCGATCGCGTTCCCGCAGCATCCGCTCCGCGGCCGAGTCGGCGGTGTCTTCGCCGGGGTAGTCGACGCACGGAAGCAGGTCGGCGATGGTGCGGCTGGTGAGGCCGGCGGCGAACATGCGCCGGATATAGCCGACGCGCTCGATCGCGTTCTTGGTGTAGTTCCGCTGCCCGCCGGTACTGCGGCTGCTGGTCAGCAGCCTTTGCTGCTCGTAGTAGCGCAGGGACCGGACGCTCACCCCGGTCCGGGCGGCCAGCTCGCCGATCCGCAACTTCGTCCTCCTGGTGTCATACGAGCCGTGATCGCGGCTCTTCTCCACGCCGGTGCCTCCCATGCACCCCGATAGCCGCGCCGACGGCTCACGACGCCGGCGGCACGGCCAGGAGGCACTGTTTCCGTTCAAGCGATTTGCGCGCCGTAGAATTCCCGCGGATCCCGGGCCAGCGCTGCTTTGACGTCGGCACTCCACTGGTCGACCAGTACTTCGATCTTGCCGGCTTCGAGTCCGTCGAGTGCTGTGCCGGCCACCATCGAGGTGGGTAGCTTCGGACCGTCGTAGTCCTTCGTCATGTCGGTGTCGACAACGCCGAGGTAGACACCGGTCACGGTGGTGCCCTGGGCGGCCAGCTCCAGCCGCACCCCGTTCGTCAAGCTCCATTCGGCGGCTTTCGACGCCGCGTACGCGTTCGCACCCTTGATGGAGAACCAGGACAGCGCGGACAGCACGTTCACGATGGCGCCACCTCCGTTGCTCTTCAGAACGGGCGCGAAGGCGCGAACCATGTTCAGCGTTCCGAAGAACTGCGTCTCCATCTCGAGGCGGATGGTGTCGAGGTCTCCGGTCACCAGGTCGCTGGCGGTCGACACGCCGGCGTTGTTGATCAAGATGTCGACGTCCGAGGCGGAGGAAGCGGCCTCGGCCGCGGACCGGGGGTCGGTGATGTCGAGGCGAAGGGGTGTGACGCCGTCGAGATCGACGGTGTCGGGATCGCGCGCACCGGCATAGACCTTCGTGGCGCCGCGGGCGAGCGCCGCATGCGCCAAGGCGCGTCCCAGACCACGGTTCGCGCCCGTGATCAGCACTGTGGATCCAGCGATTCTCATGTACTTCCCACCTTGTCGGATCGGTTACGCCGAGAAACGTAAAAGCTGACACCAGTGGCAGGAGCAAGCGCTTGTGGGCGACGTCACTCACCCGACGCCGCAACAGCCCGCCCCGGTCGCTGCTCTGGCGGAACAGGGCTGGTGTCGGCGGAGTGCGAAGTTCGTGGTGGCTGGGCTGCGCGGCGGCTGATCCGGCCGAGAGGTCAGGCAGGGTTTCCAGGGGTGTACAAGCGGAGCTCTGCTGCCGCGACTCGGACGAGTTGTTCCGCGCCGTCGTGGCCGAGGATGTCGGGAAGCGCCGTGGCGGTGAAGACTTGGTAGACGATGTTGCGCCCGTAGGGTCCAGTGGCGGCGAGCGGCTGGAGCAGTTCGGTAGCGGCGGCGTTGAGCGCCAACAGATCCAGACGGCCGTCATGCACGGTGACCGGCATCGTGTCCGCCAGGCCGCGCAGCATTCGCAGGAGCCCGGGACGGATAGTGGCCTCTGGCAACTCGAGTTCGGGAGGTGGCTCGCCGGCGAGCCGGAACAGGTGGTCTCGCTCGGCTTTCGAGAACTCGAATGCTTGCGCCAGCGCCGCAAGGACCTCGCGAGAGGGACGCGGCGCTTTGCCTTGTTCGAGGCGGGTGTAGTACTCGACGGAGATCCCTGCGATGTCGGCCAGTTCCTGACGTCGCAGGCCCGGAACCCGTCGCCGCGACGTACGCACCCTGAGGGGCGGTTCGGGCGGAGTCATTCCCGCCCGTCGACGGCGCAGGTACTCCCCGAACTCCGTCCGGTCGTCGCTGGGCACATCCACCATCGTGCCCGGCGCGGCCGACGGTGCCCGGCTGCGTTGCCTGGCCCTGCCGGTACCAGGCTCGACAAGGTCTTCCCGACCTGCGCGACGTCGCGCAGATTGGTGCGCGGCGACGCTCACACAGGAGGAAAGTCATGACCGAATCGACGTCGACCGCTGAATCCGAAGCGGCGCTGAAGCTGGCCCAGGACTTCATCGACGCGGTCCACGCGAAGGACCTTGATGCTGTTGCGGCGACTTTGGCGGCCGCCGCGCGGCAGTTGTTCATGCATTCGGCCGGGACCAAAACCGCTGACGGTGTCGTGGACATCATCGCCGGCAGACGAAGGGGATTCTGTGTTGCCGATGTCAAGGGAAAGGAGGAAATCCTTGCTTACACGAAGGCGCTGTTCGACAAATTCACCCCGCTGATCTGGCGCGACCCGGGATGGACCGTTTCAGCGCGCGGCAACGAGATCTTCTTCAGCGGGAAGGGGGACATGGTCGTCGCTCGAACGGGCAAACCGTATCGCAACAGCTACGTGACTCGATTCGCTATCGATGATGGCAAGATCGTCAGAATGGCGGAATACGCGGACGCGACCATGTACGCCCGCCTGGGAGTGCGGCCGAACGGGGCAGAATTTCGGGCCCTCCTTCGGGCCGTCGGGCGCTTGGTTTCTCCTGCGCGGTCTTCCCGGTCGGGCAGGTAGCCGAACCGTTCAGCCGCTCCCGGTGGTGCGCGAGTTCTAGCCGAGTACCGCCTGGATCTCCAGGCCGATCTCGATCCGGTCGCCGATCACCACGCCGCCGCCATCGAGGGGCAGGTCGAGGCTGATGCCGAAGGCCTTGCGGCTGAGTTCGCCGGTGGCGGTGAACGCGGCACGCCGGTCGCCGAACCGGCCGGTGCCGAAGCCGTTGACCGCCAGCCGCAGCGGTACTTCGGCGGTGACTCCGTGGCACGTGAGATCGCCGCGCAGCAGGAAGGCGTCGCCGTCGGGTTCCAGCGACGTCGAGTGGTAGGTCATCACCGGGAACGTCTCGATGTCGAAGAAGTTGCCCGAACTCAGGTCGGCGTCGCGCGCCGCGTTGTTCGTGTCGATGGAAGCCATGTCGATCTCTGCGCTCACCCGGGATTCGAGCGGGTTCGCCGCGGTGGTGAGCTGTCCGGAGAAGCGGCTGAACCGGCCACGGATGCGGGTCATCATGAGATGGCGGACGGTGAACGAGACCTCGGAGTGGCCGGGGTCGATGGTCCAGGTACCAGTGAGGTAGCCGGGAATCGTGGGCTGCTGTGTCATGCTGCCCAGGCTGCTGCCGGCCGGCGGAAAAGTGGAGAGGAGCGCTTATCGTGGGTGTGGCACCACCACCTTCGGCCGCCCGCCGCCGCGAGCTGGCCGATTTCCTGCGCACCCGCCGCGCCGCGGTCCGCCCGGCCGACCTGGGCCTTGCCGACGACGGGCGCCGCCGCCGGACCCCCGGGCTGCGGCGCGAGGAGGTCGCCCTGCACGCCGGGGTCGGGGTGTCCTGGTACACCTGGCTGGAGCAGGGCCGCGATGTCACGCCTTCGCCGCAGGTGCTGGACGCGCTCGCCCGGACACTGCGACTGGACCAGGCCGAGCACGTGCACCTGTTCCACCTCGCCGGCGTCACCCGCCCGGTCGGCGGTGGCGGCTACCCGCGCGAAGCACCGCAAGACCTGGCGGAGATCGTCGACGCACTGCGTCCGCATCCGGCGTACCTGCTGGGCCCGCGCCTGGACATCCTGGCGCACAACCCCGCCGCCGCCCTCGTACTGCACGACCTGGTCGCCGCGCCACCGGGTCGCCGCAACCTCCTGTGGTGGCTGTTCGGCACCGAGTGGTCCGAAGCACCCGGCTGGCGCGAGACGGCGCGGGCGAATCTGGCGGACTTCCGCGCGGAGTACGCCCGCCGCCCCGGCGAGCAGTCCTTTGTGGACCTGGTGACCGAACTGTCCACGACCAGCCCGGCTTTCCGCGAATGGTGGGCCGAACACGACGTACGCGCCTACGAGCCGACCCGCAAGACCATCAGGCACGCCCAGCTGGGCGCCTTGGCGTTGCACCAGCTGCAGACCGTTCCCACCGGCCACCCGGAACTGCGCCTGCGAATCCTGGTCCCGGCCGACGAAGCGACCCGCGCGGCGCCGAGGTAGCCGTCCTTGCTGCCGGGTGAGGATGAGACGCGGCCATCTCCGGGAATCGGAGACCGAACGTTCTATCCGGTAAGATGGTCGCATGACCCTAGGCGAACCCGAAACCCGACCCTCTGAGGCGCGGCTGCGGCTGCTCACCACGGCAACCAGGATCTTCTACGCCGAGGGCATCCATTCGGTCGGGGTCGACCGTCTCATCGCCGAGGCGAAGGTGACCCGGGCTACCTTCTACCGGCACTTCCCCGGCAAGGAAGACCTCGTGCTCACCTACCTGCGCGAAGTCCACCAGATGGAACGCGCCGCGGTCGAAACGGCAATCGCCGACAACCCATCAGCGGTTGACGCTCTGCTGGCAATTGCGGGCTCGATCGCTCACTCCATCCAGTCCCCCGGGTTCCGCGGCTGCGCCTTCCTGAACGCCGCGGCGGAGTATCCCGCCACCGACCAACCCGTCCACCAGGAGATCATCGCCCACCGTCAGTGGTTCCTCGACACACTGACCATGATGATGGCGCGGGTCCACGACCCAACGGCGCATGCGGCCGCCCGCCACTTCGTCATGCTGCGCGACGGCGCCATGGCAGCCGGCTGCCTTTTCGATCCCGCGTTGGTGTCCGAGACCTTCCTCCGCGGCATCGAAGGACTCCTTCGGATCAATGCCGAGCGCCAGTCGACCGAATCCGGCCGCTAGAACTACAACAGCGTTTCGTCGTCTTGCTCGGTCTGGCCATGGTGGAACGGATAGAACGTTCGGTCTTGACCCTGGCATGCACAGATGGTTAAGGTCTCTTGTAACAGAACGTTCGTTCCACCAACCTGGTGGTTCGTACGGCAAGCCGCAAGGAGAGCACCATGCCCACCAAGATCACGTTGATCATCGACAACCCCGCGGACCCGAACGAGTTCGAGCGCGCCTACGCGGAGGTGAAGCTGGCCGCAGCGAAGTTTCCGAAGTTGCTGCGGCTCGAATCCGCCAAGGTGTGGCCGAAGGAGGACGGCACTGCTACCCCCGCGTACCGCACGCTCGACCTCTACTTCGACAGCTACGAGGACGCCTCCGCCGCAGTCGCGACGTCCGCTGCCGCTGATCTCTTCGGCACGCTCGTGGGGACCACTGTTCCGTTCAAGGGGTTGTTCTCGGACATCGAGCAGGCGTAGAGATCATGAGATCTGCTGCCGGCGCGGTGGCCTGAGAAATCCGAAGACCTCCGGCGAGTTGTGAGCTGCTGACGCTCATACCCGACCGGAGGTCTTCGTCGCCCCGCAGACGCCGAACGTGATCGGCCGTGGTCATTCGCCGGGCCGGCCCACACCTGCGACCACTGACACCCTTCCAGGGAGCAACCATCTAGGGGCGACGAGATCGTTCTCGGTCCTCGGCGAAACCGCGGACCAGTGCGACGAACGCGGGCACGTGCGACACGTACGTCGTACCGTCGAAGCTGGTGGTCACGGACAGCCCGTCGGTCATCGCCCGGCCGAGCACCGCCAACTGCTCGACGAGCTCCGCGTCCTCCGGGGAGTCCACCGGCGCGAAGACCGGGGTGAGCGCCTCGACCCATGACGTGTGGGCGTAGTCGCGAATCCGGCGTACCGTTCCGCGCACGGTGTCGGCCTCCGCATGTGAACCGATGCTGACCGCCAGCAGCAGCCGGAGGTACTCCGGCCGCTGATCGAGAGCGGTGCAGGCCGCGGTGAACCAGAGCTCGAAGCGCTCGAGGGGCGGGCGGTCGTCGAAGGACGACGGGCTCGGGAACGAAGCGTGCAGGTCCTCGAACGTCCGCTCCAGGAGCGCGACGAGCACGCCCAGCTTGTTCCCGAAGTGGTAGTAGATCGAGCTCGGCGGCAGCCCGGACAGTTCGGACAGGTCGGAGATGACCATTCCGTCGTACCCCTGGCTCGAGATGAGAGTGCGAGCGGTGTTCAGGATGAGGTCGCGGCTGCTGAGCGCACCACTCCCATTCGGCACCGGGCCATCAGAGGTCTGGCGCGCGGCATCGCCGGGACGGCCCCCGGCCGGATGGCGCCGGCGCTCGTAGCGGGTCATCGGTTCCAGAGTGCTCTGAATCGGTCGGCGACGTCCGGGTACGCCGAGAACCCACGCGTGGGATCGAAGGTGATGTCCTCCGGGCGCAGGAACTGGTGCACCAGTGCGTCACCGTTGTCCACGTTCTCCTGCAACTTCTGGCCGACGATCAGGCGCGCCGCGGTGTCCATGGCAGTCCAGGCAAGGGTGTTGAGGTCCGTGCCCAGCTCGACCGTGGACTGCTTGTCCTTCAGGTACTGCAGGTTGGTCGGCAGCGGGTTCGCCCCCACGATCTGGACGTCTTTCAGCCCGGCGACCTTGAGCTTCGCAGGCAGTCCCGTCGCCGCCGCGGAGGACTGGAAGACGATCCCGCGGGTGTCCGGGTGCGCCTGCAGATCGCTGACGATCCGCTCCGGGGCCTTGTTGCCGATCTCTGTGATCGGGATCTGCACGACTCTGACCACGCAGTCGGGGCACAGTTCTTCCAGTTCACTCTCGAACCCCTTCTTGACCGCGGCGGCATAGGCGAGCTCGTTGTGTTCGTACAGCACCGCTTCGAACGACTTGTCGTTGTTGGCCACCAGCCAGGCCGCTTGGAGCCGGCCCTGTCGCTCGAACGCGGCCGCGCCGTTCGGCTGCACGAGCCCGTTGCTCGCGGCGGCCACGGTGCCGAGGGAGACGATCGGAATCTTCGCGGCGATGAGCTGCCGCCTCTGGTTGTCCCACAGCGCGGGGTCGATGGCGGTGTTGATCACCGCATCCGGGCGCTGCTGGACGACGGTGCTGAACGCGGCCTGTACGCCGCTGGCCGAAGTACCTGCCCGAACGGCGTACAGGTCGATGCCGAGTTCCGCGGCGGCCGGCTGCATGAGCCGGAAGATGAGCGAGACCAGCGCGTTCCCGTTGTCGATGTAGGCGATGCGCGTGCCGGCAGGCACCGGCGAACTGAGCTTTTCGGTGACCGGAAAGGCACCAGGCCGGCCTTCGTACGGCGTGACGATCTCCTTGGCCTTCGTCTGGACGTCCACTGCGATGGCGGACGCCGTTCCCGTCTTACTGCTCCCGCAGCCGGCAACCAGCGCCAGGCCAGCCAGCGTCGCGGTGGCGCCGAGGGCGAATCTACGTCTGTTCATGGGGTTCTCCTTGATGCGAAAGGTGGTGCATGAGGCCCGCTGAGAGTCGTTCGAGCGATTGCGCTCAGACGGCACGTTCGGCGGCGACGCGCGTCGCGGCCCTGGCCGAGCGGGCGCGGCGCGCCGAGCCCTGGCGTCGGTTCACCGCCACCGCGACCAGCAACGCGACGCCGTTGAAGAGCTCCGGGATCCAGACCGGAGCGCCGGCGAGCTGGAGTCCTTTGACCCCGGTCGCGAGGACGTAGACCGCGACTACTGTCCCGAGGACGTTGAACCGCCCGTTGCGGAACTGGGTCGAGCCGAGGAACGCCGCCGCGAACGCCGGCAACATGTAGCCGGGCCCGATCGTCGGGTCGCCGGTCGCGAGCGAAGAGCTGAGGAGGATGCCTGCCACCGAGGCGAGCAGAGAGCAGCTCACCAGGCACGACACCACAACCAGCCCGGTGCGGACCCCGGACAGTCGAGCCGCCTCGGCGTTCCCGCCGGTGGCGTATACCGCACGGCCCAGGTGGGTGTTGTCGAGGACGTACCAGACACAGACGGCGAGCACGACCATCACATAGACCGACAGCGGCACCCCGACGATCGGGTGGGTCGCGATCTCCTGGAAGTCCGCCCCGAGGTCGAGGATCTGGGCGTCGTGCGAAATCCACGAGATTCCGGCCAAGATGATGGAGCTCATGCCCAGGGTCGTGATGAACGAGCTGATTTTCGCCTTCACGATGAGCAGGCCGTTGATCAGCCCCACGGCCGCGCCGACCGCGAGGGTGCCCAGTACGGAGATCCACAGGCCCAGATCCTGGACCGACAGCATCCAGGCCACGACGATGGCGGCCAGGCCGAGTTGCGACCCGATCGAGAGATCGAAGGCCCCCGCCGCGAGCGGGAGCACCAGACCGATGGCCAGGATCGCGGTCAAGGCCTGGTCGGCGAGGACGATCCGGACGGTGTCCACCGTCGGGAACGTCTCGGGGACCAGAAGCGAGAACAGGACCACCATGGCGACCCAGATGTAGACCGCGCTGATGTTGTGAAAGGCGAGACTGTGGAGCAGGCCGTGCCACCCACGCTGCGTCTGGCCGGTGCTGTTGGCGGGCATCTGGGCGTGCTCTCCTGACGTCGTGGAACTCTCGTTCGGGGCCGCTTTCCGGCTGGTGTCCGCGGCGCTCATGCGGGCACGCTCGCGTGGAGTATCCGGGCCTCGGTCAGCTCCTGGCCCGCGACTTCGTCGACGACGACCCCGTCGGCCAGGACCAGGACGCGATCGCACAGCTGCGCGAGCTCCTTGGCCTCGGATGAGGCCACCAGCACCGCGGCGCCCTGGTTGGCGGTCCGCACGATCAACTGGTGGATCACCGCCTTGGCGCCGACGTCCACTCCCTGGGTGGGCTCCTCGAGGAGCAGCAGGTTCGGGTGGGTGCGCAGCCACTTGGCCAGCACCACTTTCTGCTGGTTGCCGCCGCTGAACTGGGACAGCTGCATCTCCGGCCGGGCGGGGACCACCCCACACGCGGCGAACCACTCGGCGACCTCGCGTGACTCGTGTGACTTCCGGACCCGCCGCCACCGGCCCTCGACTCCGGGCACGCGGACGGACGCGAGGTTCTCGGTCGCGGTCATCGTCATCACCGCGCCGTGCTGGTGCCGGTCACCGGGCACGAACGCGGCACCCCGCCGAATGGACTGGCGAAGATCTCCGGAGGCGAGGTCGTTGTCCCGGAGCCGCACCGTGCCGCGGGTCCTTCGACGCCCGCCGAAGATCGTGGCGCACAGCTCGTCGCGTCCCGAGCCCAGGATGCCGGCCACGCCGACGATCTCCCCCGCGTGCACGGTCACGTCGAAGTCCCGGATCACCCCGCCCTGCAGAGCATTGACGCGGAGTACCACGTCGCCGCGCTCGGCGGGACGGCGTTGCAGCTCCTCGACGACGCCGCCCGCTACCAGCTCCACCAATCCCGCGTAGTCGGTCTCGGAGCAGGGGAGGTTGCCGACCACGGCACCGTTCCGCAGCGCCACAACGGTGTCGGCGACGCCGAGGACCTCGTCGAGGCGATGCGAGATGAACAGGACCCCGGCTCCCCGCTCGGCCACCCGGCGGACAACGGCCATCAGCCGGTCGACCTCTGCCCCGTGCAGCGCGGCGGTCGGCTCGTCGAGGACGAGGACGACGTCCCGCTCCTCGTTCCAGCCCCGCAGGGCGCGGGCGATCGCCACGATCGTCTGCTCCGCCGGAGAGAGCTCTTGTACCAACGCGTCGACGTCGAAGTCCACCCCGAACTGTGCGACCAGTTGGTCGGCCTGAAGCCGCTCGGCCATCTTGCGGAGGCGCCGCCACGGCGGGCCGTCCGACGTCGAGCCGAGTCCGAGGTTCTCCACCGTGGACAGGGATCCGACCAACCCCAGGTCCTGATGGATGAACCGCAACTCGGTCTCGGGACCGGCTTCACCCTGGAGGCCGATGGTGCCGCCGTCGGGCGTGTGGAACCCGGCCAGCAGCTTGACCAAGGTCGATTTGCCGGACCCGTTGTGCCCGACCACGGCCAGCACCTCGCCGGCGTGAACCGTGAGGTCCACGCGATCCAGAGCACAGGTGTTGCCGAAGTACTTGGTCAGCTGATCGACGCGGACCAACGGCCGGCGCTGCTCGCTCGTCATGCGAAACTCCGGTAGACGTCATCGGGCAGCGGGTGGTCGACCGGCACCACGCGTGAATAGACCGCCGTCAGGCACCCCGGACAGAACAGCTGGCGGAACACGATCTCGGCGTCGACGTAGACCGACGGGTCGCTCCAGATGTGCGGCCCGGCCTCGGTCGGCAAGGAGTCCGTGCGTGCCAGCGCTGACACGAACGCTCCGTCCGCGACCGGTCCGATCACCGTGGCGCAGTGGACGCAGACAACCGAGCCTCCGCTCGCCGAGTCCACGACGGCGAGGTTGTCGTCGAGGCGACGGGCCTGCCTGAGGTCGGGCTCGCCGACCGTCTCCAGATCCACGGCGGAAAGGCCCGATCTCTGCGCACGGCGCTGCCGGATCTCTCGGCGCGCCTCATCGGTCGCGGCCGTATCCACCTCCCCGTCCTCTCCGAGGACGACGCCGTACACGTCCCGGGCTGCTCCCTGGGATACCCGGACCTGCAGCAGGTCCTCCCCCACGCCTGCGGCGGGCCGGAGCAGCGGATCACCGTACCCACCACCTGCCTGCCAGTGCAGGTAGAGCGCGTCGTTGGGGCCGAGCACGGACTCGCCCTCGCAGGGCAGCACCTCCGCCTCGCCGCCGAGCTGGTCCAAGTCGCCGGGGATGCTCTCCGCCCCCACGAGCTGAGGCACGGCGACGTCGCGCACCACGATGTCGAGTTGGGAATTGCCCGGGTATCCCCCGGCCAAGCCGACGTTCTGGTTCGCGGCCTTTCCGTTCCCGGACACGACGAGCGACATCGGGGTGTCCTGGTCCGGGTGCTGCACGTAGCAGACCGAGCCGCTCATACCGCCCCGCTGGCGACCTGGTCCCCCGGAATCGGTCTGCTCCCGACGCCAGAGCGCGACAAGTGGGTAGAGGTACTCGGTCATCTCGACGTCTGGTGCCCGCGCGGAGGGAATGATGAGGCGGCCTCCGGTGTCGACACCGTCGTAGTGGACCTGAGCTCCGTAGCCGCCGGCCATCACGTCGAAGATGGGCGAGACGAAACCCTTGCGGCCACCACCGCGTACGTCGACGCCGGACACGACGCAGAGGTCGGTCGTTCCGTTGCAGATCGACTGGACATCGCGGCGGTGGGCCGGCGCGGCGTCCAGCATCTTCGCGAGTACTTCGGCGACCAGATTGCCCGCTCCCCACGCCGGGCCGAACGGTCCCTTGCCGACGGCCGCCGGGAAGGAGGCGTTGGTGATCGTGTCCTCGTCGGTGATGATCTCGAAGCAGCGCATCAGGCCGCCGGCCGCCCAGGGAATGTCACCCGCCAGCAACGGGAGCACGGTGAAAACGACGCCGGCGCGCAGCCCCGGGTAGGGGCAGTTGATGATGCCGGTTTGTTCAGCCGTGCCGCGGAAGTCGAACACGAGCCGATCCCGTTGCTTGGTCAAAGCCACCTTGATGGCGTGCAGATTACGTTCACCGGTCCGGGACTGCTCCTGGTAGCCGACGGCCGTCCAGGTTCCGTCCGGCAGGTTCTCGAGCTTGGCCCGCAACCGGCTCTCCGCGTCGTTCATCATCCGGCGCATCACCGCCTTGACGGTGTCGGCGCCGTACTTGTCGATGAGCCGCAGGATGCGCTCGGCGGCGTTCTTGTTCGCAGCGATCTTGGCCCGCAGGTCGAGGCCGACCATGTGCGGCAGCCGCGATCTGCGCACCCACGCGTCGGCGACGTCTTGCTGCAGGACGCCGTCGCGAACGATCTTCAGTGGCGGAGTCGGGACCGCCTCGTCGAACACGTCCTTCGCCGAAGGACTGAACGAACCTGGGCGTGAACCCCCCAGGTCGACCTGGTGCGCGATCGCCGTCGTCCAGCCGAACAACCGTCCGTCATGGAAGATCGGAGCCAGAATGGCGGCGTCGTTCTGATGCAGCCCGCCGCCGATCCAGGGGTCGTTGCACAAGAACATGTCGCCATCGGCGATTCCGGGATTGTGACTGCGATGCTGCAGGGTCCAGTAGATCGCCAGGTCCATCGACCCGATCAAACCGATGTTGTACGTCCCGACCTGGACCTGCTCGCCGAGTTCGTCACAGATGGAGAAGTTGAAGTCGTTCGACTCGGTGACGACGTGCGAGCCCGACATCCTCCGCAGCGTCTCGCCCATCTCCTGGGTGATCGCCCACAGACGGTGCCGGACGACCTCGTAGGTCAGTGCGTCGACCTGACCGACCCGCTCGTCGTCGACGTGATGCAGGTGCAGGTCGGGTGAGATCCGGCTCAGCAGCTCTTCGGGGGAAATCGGCCGGCTGGTGAACTTGTCCGAACCGGGGATGGTGGTCTTCATGTCCGACGTCCTCACTGGTAGCTCAGAACGAGATTGCCGAGATGGTCGACACGACCCGTGACGCCGGCCGGCACCACCACCACGGTGGTCGGCACGTCGACCACCGCCGGGCCGACCAACTCGTGACCGGCGCGCAGAAGTGCGTAGTCGTACACGGGAGTGGGCTGAAAGCCGAGTTGGGAGTCCAGGCACACAGACCGCTCCTCGATGAGCGCCTCGGAGGGGTCGGTCCCGGCCGCGTCCCCGATGCGCGGAAGCTCGACCGGGAAGCCCAGGTTGGCCTTGGCCCGAACCCGGTAGGTGATGGCCTGGACGCCGGCCGCACGGTAGCCCGCCCCTGATCCGTTGATGCGCTCGTAGTGTTCTTCGAAACGCTCGAGGATCTCTTCGCCGGTCTCCGCGGTGAACCGGGTGGCAGGCACCGGCGTGGTGAGTTCGGAGACCTGCATCGAATAACGCAGGTCGATCTCACGCTGCAGCGTGACCGATTGGAATTTGACCTGCTGCCGGTCCAGTGCGCGCTGGAGGTCGCTCTCCAGCCGCTCGTAGTAGGACTCCAGCACCGTGTGGTCGATCGGGAACGCCGAGGGGTCGGAGAACTCGGCGCTGATGATCACGTCCGAGGCGGCCAGCCCGTACGCCGAGAAGGCGGACGCGACGGGGCCGAGCGGCACGATCACCTCGCTCACACCGAGGTCCTGGCAGTAGCCCGCGCAGTGGGCGGGGCCGGCACCGCCGAAGGCGTAGACGACGAAGTCGCGTGGGTCGTAGCCCGCCTGGACCACGGCCCGGCGGAGCAGGTCGCCGGCCTGGGCGTTCTGCACCTCGTGGATGGCGATGGCGGCCTCCTCGACGGTGAGGCCGAGCGGCTCGGCCACGTGCTGCCGGATCGCCAGCCGCGCGAGGTCGGCCCTGAGTGGCTTCTTCCCGCCGAGCAGGCCGCGCTCGCTCATGATCCCGAGGACCAGGTTGGCGTCGGTGTTGGTGGGTCGGGTGCCGCCGTTGCCGTAGCAGGCGGGGCCGGGAACAGCTTCGGCGCTCTGCGGGCCGAGCCGAAGGTTGCCTCCGGCATCCACCGACGCGAGCGCACCGCCGCCGGAGCCGATCGTGTGCACCTGGATGGTGGCGGCATTGATGGGGAACTGGTTCACGATCGAGCCGGCCGCCATCACCGGCTCGCCGTCGACGATGAGCCCCGCGAGGAAGGTGGTGCCGCCCACGTCGGTGGTGATCACGTTGTGATGCCCGAGCTGCTCGGCCAGGCGCATGCCACCGATGACACCGCCGGACAGCACCGATCCCACTGTCGTGATGGCGTGCTCCGGTGCCCGGTCGGCGGTGATGGTGCCGCCCTCGCTCTGCATGACCAGCAAAGGGCCCTTCAGACCGCCTTGCTCCAGTTTCTCCTGAAGCGGGGTGAGGTAGGTACGCAGCCGAGGACCGATCTGGGCGTTCATGATGGTGGTCGAGGTTCGTGCGAACTCCCGGATGCGAGGACTGACGTCCGAGGAGAGAGTCACGTACATGTCCGGGGCGATCTCGTGGATCAACTCGCGGATCCGGCGTTCGTGGACGCCGTTCTTGAACGACCACAGGAGGCACACCGCGATGGCCTCGACGTCCTGGTCCACCAGTTGCCGCGCGACCCGCCGCACCTCGTCTTCGTCGAGGGGGACCAGAATCTGACCTGCGTAGTCGATCCTCTCGGTGACTTCGAGCGCGCGGTACTTCGGGATCAGCGGTGCGGGCTTGCGCCCACGCAGGGTGTCCTGGATCTCGTGGGCCGACCGGCCGAGCGTCCGGCCCTCGGCGTTCATGATGTAGATCGCGTCGCGGTGCCCTCTGGTGGCGATGAGCCCGACGTCGGCCACCGACCCCTGGACGAGAGCGTTGATGGACGCCGTCGTGCCGTGAGCGATGTAGTCAGTCCGCGAGAGCAGTTCTCCGACGCCGATCCCGAGTTCGCCGGCCAACTCCTCGATCGCGCGCATGACGCCGACCTCGCGGCGGTCCGGGGTCGTCGGCGTCTTCGCCGAAACGATTCTGCCCGCGCCGTCCGATGCGACGGCGTCGGTGAAGGTGCCGCCGACGTCGATGCCGAGTGCGTATGGCATGTGCCTTCTCCTGGTGATCTCTTAAGACTGACGGGGCGCCGACGCGCCCAGTGACTGTGTGCAGCATCTCGCCGGGCCGAGGGAGGCGTCCGCTATCTCGGACTCCTGTATGTAACGTTCCCTAAGTAGATGTAACGTCCACTACACAGTAGAGCACTACGCTGCCGCTGTCACTCCTCAGATTTTCCGCTTGCCGCCCACCTTCGGGGGCAAGGTGCGCTGGTGTCTCGGCCCGGTGGGATCGGCCCGGTGGGATCGGCCCGGGGCGAGACATCAGCCGGACCAGTCAGCGGCCGTAGGCTTCCAGCAGCCGCAGCCACACTTCGCTGACGGTGGGGAAAGCCGGGACCGCGTGCCAGAGGCGGTCCAGCGGAACCTCGCCGACCACGGCGATCGTCGCCGCATGCAGCATCTCCGCGACGTCCGGGCCGACGAGGGTGAACCCGACGATCACCTTCCGTTCCTCGTCGACGACCATCCGGGCGTGACCGCGGTAGTCCTCGGCCTGCAAGGAAGATCCGGCGGTGGCGGCCAGGTCGTAGTCGATGACCCGGATCCGCAGCCCGGCGGCCTCGGCGGCGGCCGCGGTCAGTCCCACGGACGCGATCTCCGGATCGGTGAACACCACCTGCGGCACCGCGCGCTCGTCGGCGGTCGCCGCGTGCCGGCCCCACTGGCCGTCGTCGACCGCTTCACCCTTCGCGCGCGCCACGATGACGTCGCCCACCGCGCGGGCCTGGTACTTGCCTTGGTGCGTCAGCAAAACGCGCCGGTTCACGTCTCCGGCGGCGTACAGCCACCCGTCGCCGATCGGCGCGCCGTCGTCCCCGACGACCCGCATCGTGTCGTCGACCGTGAGCCACGCACCCGGCGTCAGGCCGACGGTGTCCAGTCCGACGTCCTGTGTGTTCGGAGTGCGGCCGATCGCGACGAGGAGTTCGTCGGCGTCGACCTGCTCGCCGTTGGTCAGCGTGATGGAGACCGTCCCGTCGTTGTTGCGTTTCACGGCACCGGCTTCGGCCCCGATGCGCACCGAGACGCCCTTGTCCCGCAACGACTCCGCGACTCGCTCTCCCACGAACGGTTCCGCCAGGTGCAGCACGCCGTCGCGAGCCAGCATCGTCACCGACGACCCCAGATCGGTGAACGCGGTCGCCATTTCCGAGGCCACGACCCCGCCACCGATGATGGCGAGCCGGCCCGGAATCTCCCTCGCCGCGACCGTTTCCCGGCTGGTCCACGGTGCAGCCTCGCGGAGGCCTTCGATGTCCGGAACCAGCGCGCCACTACCGGTAGCGACGACGACCGCGTGCCGTGCGGTCAGCGTCGTCGTGGTGCCGTCCTCGCCGGTCACCTCGACGACCCGATCAGAGCTGAACCGGCCGTGTCCGCGGTACAGCGGAACGCCCACCGATTCGAGCCAGGACACCTGTCCTTCGTCCTGCCAGTTCGAGGCGAAGGAGTCGCGACGGCGGAGCACCGCGGCCACGTCCAGGTCACCCGTCACCGCTTCACGTGCGCCGGGCACCTGCCGGGCCGTCCGGAGCGCCGCCGCGCTCCGCAGCAACGCCTTGGTCGGCATGCATGCCCAGTAGGAGCACTCGCCCCCTACCAGTTCCCGCTCGACGATGGCGGCGCTCAGGCCGCCCTGCACGAGTCGGTCGGCGACGTTCTCCCCGACCGGACCCGCGCCGATGATGACGACGTCGTAAGTGGTGGTCATGTCAGTTCCCCTTGGTAGCGCGGCCGAGACGGATCGCCGAGACAAGGAAGAAGATGCCGCCGAGGACTGCGTAGCCGCCCACGTTGGTCAGCGCCGGGTTCGACGCGGAGGCACCCGCGAAGAACGACCCGCCGGCCAGCACGGACAGACCCCCGCTGAGGATCATCGGCACCTGGCCACCCATCTTGCGACGGCTGACGGCCACGATCAGTTGGATCAGCCCGGCGACGATCGCCCAGGCGCCCCACACGCGCAGGACCGCCGGCACACCGGAGGCGCTGGCGATCGCCAGACCGACGGTGGCGAGCAGGCTGATCGCGATGTTCACGTACAGGCCACGAGCCGGCCCGTTGGCACCGGACGAACGAGCGTCCACGACGGCCGCGGCGACGTCGAACAGGGGATACAGGACGAGCAGAGTGACGGCGAGAGGCCCGAGGTGAGGCTTGGTGGTGAACAGCAGGACGGCCCAGACGATGGCGAACGCGAACCGCACGAAGTACAGCCGGCGCAGCGCCGCCGCGATTCCTCCGGCGGTAGGTGAGTCAACGGTGGTCACGATGATCCTTCCAAGTATTTGAAGAAGTGGATGCGCGATTCAGCAGGTAGACTGAACGTTCGTTCCACAGCATGACCGGTTCACTCGACGCTGTCAAGACAGAACGTTCTATCTGTCCATGGGCGCGGTGGTCCCCTGCCCGCCGACGCGACGCCGGCGGCCTGCGAGCTCAGGTGCGTATTGCGGTTTCCTGGTGATCTCTACCGCTGGTGGGCGGTGACGCGCCCGGTGACTGTGTGCAGGAGTTCGTCGGGACGAGCGTCCGCTCCGCCCATCCATGCGACGTGCTGGTCGGGGCGCACGAGCAGCAGTGCAGCGGGATAGCGGTCAGGCCACTGACCGGACAGGTCGACCACGGCGAGAGGAATCCCGAGCTCCCGCGCCGCCGAGGTCCAGTGCTTCACGCCGAGACTCGGGTCCGTCCGCAGCAGGGTGAAGCCGGGGCCGAGTACGTCGAGCACCGACAGGCCACCGCCGAGCCAGACGTGCGGCAACCGGAACCCCGGCTGCGCTCGATCCTGGAAGTCACCCATGGTGATCGCGGCCTGGTCCTCGCCGCCGACCACCAGGGGCGAGTCCGCGTAGTGGTAGCCGAAGCTGAAGCCGTCGGGGGAATACCGGTGCCGCTCCGTGGCCGCGAGTCGGTCGGCGAGCTCCGCACGAGCGCGCTCCCCCTCCGGTCCGGGCAGGTGGATGTCCGGCGAGACGTCCGCGAACGAGCCGCGCGCGGTCGAACCCACCGCGTTGGCGAACTGCTCACCCACCGGCTTGCGCTCCAGCTCGTACGCGTTGAGCAACTCCGGTGGCGACCACCCGTGGTGGACCGCCGCCAGCATCCAACCGAGGGTCGCCGCGTCCTGGATGCCGGCGTTCATGCCGAACCCGCCGACGGGGATCCAGACGTGGGCGGCGTCGCCGGCCAGGAACACCCGTCCCGCGCGATAGCGCTGGGCGACGAGCCGGCGTCCGGTCCAGCGCACCACGCCGAGCACCTCGTGCTCGACGGGACGCCCCACCGCCTCCCGCAGGAGTTCTTCGGGGTCTTCACCCTCGGTGTCGTGGTCGGGAGCGAAGGCGACGTGGTTGAGCCACAACGATTCGCCGTCGATCGCGATCAACGAAGCGATCCGGCGGCCGTAGGTCCAGTACGTCCAGGCTCGATCCCGTGCGGCCAGCCGCCCCAGCTCGGGCGATCGGACGAATGTCGACACGAACTGCTGGATCGCGTCGACACCCTCGTAGCGGATGCCGAGCCGGCGTCGGACCGCGCTATGGGCGCCGTCGCATCCGACCACGTAGGCGCAGTGCAGAGTACGACGCGCGCCGGCGGTCTCCACGACCGCCTCGACGTGGTCGTCGTACTGCTGAAATTCGACCAACCGGGTGCCGCGCTCGAGGGTCAGCCCGGGAAGCTTGCTCGCATGCCGCTCCAGGATGGGCTCGAGGAACAGCTGAGAGATCCGGTGCTGCGGCTCCGGCGTGGGCCAATCCTCCTTGCCGGCACCGGCCAGCACATCACGAGCCGAGGGCAGGTCGATGCGGAAGATCTCCTCACCGCTCAGGGTGGTCCGGTAGTGGATCGAGGTCGGGTAGTCCGGAGGTAGCCCGGCCCGTCGGATCTCGTCGGCGAGCCCGAGCCGCCGGAAGATCTCCATCGACCGCGCGGACGTGGTGTTGCACCGGGGATTGACGCCCCGTTCCTCGGTCGCCTCCACGACGTGACACGCCACGCCACGCCTGGCCAGGTCGATGGCGAGGGTCAGGCCGGCAGGGCCGGCGCCGACGACCAGGACGTCGACTCGGTTCGCACTGTTGCTGATGGGCTGTGTCATGCGCTCAGGAACTCTCCTACCAGTTTGCAGAACTCATCCGGCCGGTCGACGTGGATCCAGTGCCCCGCCCCAGCCACGACCGCGAGGCGGCCGTGGGGCAAAGCGTCGACGAGCCGCTCGGAAACCTCGACGGGCGAGACCCGGTCGAGTTCCCCGTGCAGCGCGAGGACCGGGTTGACGATGCTGATGAGATCGATGGGTGGGGGGCCGCCCTCGATGTCGGCGAACATCGACCGGAACGCCGACTCGGCGCCAGGGCGTAGGGCTTGCCGCATCCGGACATCGGCGAGTTCGTCGAGCAGTTCACCGTGGACGCTCTCGTCGGCCACCAGCCGGCCGAGCGTGGCCCGCATGGACTGCTTGGTCGGATCGTCGTAGAAGGGGACCGCCGGAGGCAGCGGTCCGGTACCTGCTCCCCCCATGACGACCGCGCGGTCGATCCGGCCAGGCGCCAACGACAGGAGAGCCAGCGCCGCAGCCCCGCCCGCGGCCGAGTTGCCGACCAAGTGCACGCGGTCGAGGCCGTGGCGGTCGAGAACGTTGAGGATCTGTCGTGCCCGGGCCATCGCCCAGGCCCGCGGCCCTTCGATCCCGCCGGTTCCGGCGATCCGCGTGCCGAACCCGAGGAGATCGGGAGCCAGGCAGCGGAACTCGCTGTCGAACCTGGAGCGCACGCTCGCCCAGTTGCTCACGGCATCGACGCCCGGCCCGCCGCCATGCAGCAGCACGAGCGCCGGGCCTGCGCTTGCCTCGGCGGCATTCTCCGGAGTGGCCAACACCTGGAGCCTCCTCGCTGGATCGTACGTCGGGTCGAAGTTCACGGCAGCCGGGAGAGCAACTCGTCGGTGCCGATCAACTGCGAAGAGGTCAGGGACATCACCCGCAACGCAGCCAGGTGCACTGAAGCGGCCGGTTATGGCCACCTCATCGTGTGTATGTAGCGCTCACTCTACAACTTCGCTGATGTCTTGACTACCGCCCGACCCGCTTGTTCAGGGAGACCGGCCGCCGATGCTTTCGCGAAGTTCGAGGTGTAGTCGGCGGAGATTTCGGCGGGAGCGGAGCGGTCGCCGTCCAGGCGGTTCAGGAGGCGCTCCAGCCTCCATCGAGGAGCAGTTCGGTGCCGGTGACGGATGTCGCCTCGGGCGAGCACAAGTACGCCACCGCGCCGGCGACCTCGTCGGGCTCGATCAGGCGTTTCACCGAAGATCGGGCCAGCAGTACCTCCGACAGCACGTCGTCGGTGGTCAGCCCGTGCGCCGCCGCTTGGTCCACCAGTTGGTTCTCGACCAACGGGGTACGAACGTACCCGGGGCACACGCAGTTGCTGGTGATCCCCTTGGCCGCACCCTCGAGCGCGATGACCTTCGACAGTCCCAGCAGTCCGTGCTTGGCGCTGACGTAGGCGGACTTGTAGGCGCTGGCCCTCAGGCCGTGGATGCTGGAGATGTGGACGATCCGTCCCCAACCGCGTTCGTACATGTGCGGGAGGACGGCACGGCTCAGCAGGAACGGCGCCTCCAGCATCAGCCGCAGCATGAACGCGAACCGTTCGGGCTCGAACCGCTCGATGGGCGCGACGTGCTGAACCCCGGCGTTGTTGACCAGAATGTCGGCTTCGAACTCCCGCTCGGCCAGGTCGGCGGTCTTGCTGAGATCGATGGCGAGGACCTCGCCACCGATCTGCTCGGCCGTTCGCTCTGCCCCCTCGGCGTCGATGTCGCACACCGAGACGTGGGCGCCGAGTCGGGCGAGCCGGGTCGCCACGGCAGCGCCGATCCCGCTCGCCGCGCCGGTGACGACGGCGCGGCGACCGGACAGATCGGGCCCGGAGACGGTCTTCGTCATGACTCGGGGGATGCGAAGGGGCTGGCGCCGGCGTGGTGGTGTCCCCACTCGTCCGAGCGGCCGAAGTCGTGCGGGACCCAGTCGTCGCCCACCTCGATGCCACCGCAGCCGATTTCCAGGTGGAACCCGCTGGGATTCCGGACGTAGAAGGAGATCGCCTTGTCGTTCATGTGCCGGCCGAGGCTGATCGAGATCGGCACATCATTGGCCTTCGCCCGGTCGTACGCTCGCCCGACGTCGTCGATCGAACCGTGTTCGAACTCGAGGTGGTGGATCGACGGCGTCTCCGCGTTCGCGAGCGCGATGCTGTGATGAGTCCGGTTGCAGCGGAAGAAGTACAGCCCAGGAGCGCGGTAGTCGGTCAGTTTGAACTCGAGTACCGACTCGTAAAGATCGCGAAGTTCCTGGAGCTTGGGGCTGGCCAGGACGAAGTGTCCCAAGCCGGTGACGCCGGGACCGCCGGCCGGGCGATCGGCGCCGAGGCGCACCTTGGCTTCGCCGACCGCCAACTCCACGCGGTAACCGACCGGATCGGTGAACCAGCGGAGGTGGGTTGCGCCGCGCAACTCCTTCTCCTCCACAAATCCGTCCTCGACGGCAAAGCCGGCGTCCGTCAAGCGCTGGGTGAGGCGATCGAGCTCCCATGGTGAGTCGACGATCCATCCGAGCTCGCGCGGAGTGTCCTCAGTGGACGGATACAGAGCCACGCGGTACTTGTACTCGTCGAGCTCGGCCAAGGTGACTTTGTCCGTGCCGGCCTTCGCGTGGTTGACACCGATTCCCAGCGTCTGTCCGAGCAGGTCGGTCCACGCCTCGACGTCGGTGACATTCAGTCCGACGTAGCCCAGCTTCCTGATACCCACGATGGGTCATTCCTCCGATGCGGCGGCTGCTCCGCCCTGCAGAAATTCGCGGACAATGTGGTTGAACTCGGGCGCGCGCTCGTACTGAACCCAGTGCCGGCAGTGCGGGAGCACGCGCAGCTCCGCGTTCGGGATCCCCTCGAGGATCTTGGGCGCCCAGGTCAGGGGAACGGTCTGGTCCTCCCGGCCCCACACGAGCAGCGTGGGGGCGCCGATGCCGGCCAGGTCGGGGGTCAGGTCGCCGAAGTTCGGGGGGATCGGCAGTTCGGGGTGGGCCCGAAGACTCGATGCGTACCGCTCGTCGATGAGCTCCTCGGTCGCCAGGGACTCGTCGAAGACCATCAGGCGTACGAACTCGGCCATGGCCTCGCGCGAAGGCTTTTCCGCGGCCATGTAAGCGAAAAGATGCTCGAGCCCGACGGGCCAGGGCGGCGCGTTCGCCGGGAGGACTCCGCCCGGCGCCATCAGGACCAGCCGGTCCACGTGGGCCGGGTAACGCATCGCGATCCGCATGGCCACAGCGCCCCCGTAGGAGTTGCCCACCAGGTGGGCTCGTTCGATCCCGAGCGCCGTCATCGCGCGGCGGACCCGGTCGGCGGCGTGGAAGATCAACGGCTCGTCCGTTTGGGGCCGCGGGGACTGGCCCCAGCCCGGCAGGTCGATCACGATGTTCCGGTAGTCCTCGAAAGCAGGCAGGTTCCCGCCGAAGTTGCTCATCCCCGTAGCGCCCGGTCCCGAGCCGTGCAGCCACACGACCGGGCTGCCCGAACCGGCATCGGTGTAGGCCAGTTGCGCGTCTCCGACATCCAAGATGCTCGTCACTGCGCCGCTCCTCACTCCGTGTATGTAGCGCTCACTATACAAGGAACGACGGTGTAAGCAAGGTCAGCCTGCGACCAGGCGATGATCCGGGTGCGGCTGGTCCGCCTTCAGCGTTTACGCTTTGCCGCGCCGCCTCGCTGCTCCGCCAAGCCGCGGATCAGGGAGACGAACGGGGCGACCTGCGAGCTGTAACTCATGCCGTCGAAGCTGTTGGTCACCGAAAGGCCGTCCGTCAGGGCGCGTCCGAGAACAGCCAACTGCTCGACGAGGGCTTCGTTGCTCTTGCCGCCGTTCGGCGCGAAGACCGGAGTGAGCGCCTCCACCCAGGACGCGTGGGCGTAGTCGCGGATGCGGCGCACGGTCTGCTGGACCGCCTCGGCATCTTTGTGCGGGCCGACGCTGATCGCGACCAGAAGCCGAAGGTAGTCGGGTCGCTGATCCAGGGAACGGCACGCCGCGGAGAACCACTCTTCAAGACGCTCGAGCGGAGCCAGGTCGTCGAACGACGACGGATTCGGGAACAAGGCGTGCATCTCCTCGAAGGTCCGTTCGAGGAGTGCTGCCAGGACACCGAACTTGTTCCCGAAGTGGTAGTAGATCGAACTCGGTGGCAACCCGGACTGCGCCGACAGGTCCGAGATGGCCATGCCGTCGTACCCTTTTTCGCCGATGAGGGTGCGAGCCGCGTTCAAAATGTTCTCTTGGCTGCTCAAGCCGGCAGCAGCCGGCGCAGAGCCGGATTCCCTCACCATGCGGTCATGATAGGTCCGCCTCGGCGTCCCTCCCCCACCGGGCGCGGGGCCGCCGGGGTTCTCAGTCGGCTACCTCAGCGTGCGGGACAAACCGAGCGCGGCTGTCCGCACTGCCGGGGCGAGGTGCGCCGGCCGGAACTGCTCGCGCGGGACCGCCACCGACACGGCTGCGACGGCCACCGCGCCGGAGAACACCGGGGCGGCGATGCAACTGACGCCGAGCGCCGCTTCCTGTTCTTCGTACGCGAGCCCGGACACCTGGGTTTGTTCCAGGGCGGTTCGCAACCGGACCGGGTCGGTGATCGAGAAGGAAGTCAGCCGCGGCAGCGGATCCGCGAGGATCGCCTCCGTCAGTTCGGGCAGGGAGAACGCGAGCAGCGCCTTTCCGATCGCCGTGCAGGTGAGTGGCAGCCTGCCGCCGATCCGGGACGGCAGCGGGATGGCATCGTGGCCGTGGATGCGCTCCAGGTACACGACATCGCGGTCGTCGCGAATTCCGAAGTGGACGGTTTGGCGGGTGCTTTCGAACAGGTCCTGGAGAAACGGCAGCGCGGTTTCGCGAAGGTCGTGTCGACGCGGCACGAGTGACCCCAACTCGAACAGGGCACCGCCCAGCCGGTACCGCTCACCTTCGCGTTCCAGCAGGCCGAGCCGGACTAGGTCGCCGACCAGGCGGAAGGCCGTGGTCTTGGTCAGCCCCGCCTTGGCAGCGAGTTCCGTAAGACGGAACGATCCACCGTCTGGCCGATAGGAACTCAGGATCGACATCGTCTTGTCGAGCATGTTGCCAGTCGGCCTGTTCCGTTCCACGGAACAAACTTTGGCATACCTCGACTCTCCGACCTATACCTGAGAAGTCCTGGAGAAGTCACAGTCACGCCTTCGGAGGTCCACTGATGTCCTCGATCCGGAATCGCGGAGAGTCATGATGAGCACTGCCGTGCACAAGGCCGCGGAGCTGCTCGCGACCGCGGCCGACACCGGCACACCGTGCCCGCCGGTTCGCGATCTCTTCGCCGACGGTGACATCGACGCCGCCTACGCCGTCCAGCGGCTTCACGCCGAGCGCGAGCTTGCGGCCGGGCATCGCCTGATCGGACGCAAGATCGGGCTGACATCGCCGGCTGTACAACGGCAGCTGGGGGTCGACCAGCCCGACTTCGGGGCGCTGTTCTCCACCATGGCTCTGGCCGACGACGGGTCGGTGCCGGCTGGGCGACTCCTGCAGCCCAAGATCGAAGCGGAGATCGCGCTCGTCCTCGGCGCCGACCTCACCGGTCGCGACTGCACCCCGGCCGACGTACGCGCCGCGACGGCGTCCGTCTCCCCGGCCCTGGAGATCGTGGACAGCCGGATCGCCGACTGGGACATCACGATCGTCGACACCGTGGCCGACAACGCCTCCTCGGGCCTGTTCGTCCTCGGGGATGCGCGCGTGTCCATCGGCGACGTCGAACCGGCCGCAGTCGAAATGCGGCTGTACCGTGGCGCCGAGCTCGTCTCGGAGGGCAGTGGCCGCGACTGCCTGGGCGACCCGCTCAACGCCGCGGCCTGGCTGGCCTCCACGCTGGCTCGGCGCGGGGAGCCGCTGCGCGCCGGCGACGTCGTCCTCACCGGAGCCTTGGGGCCGATGGTTCCCGCCGTAGCCGGCGACGTCTTCACCGCCCGGATCTCAGACCTGGGTTCCGTCCGGATCAGCTTCGCCCCGGACGGGAGCGCGTCATGAGCGGCCGCACGAAGGTGGCGATCATCGGTTCGGGCAACATCGGCACGGACCTCATGATCAAGGTGCTGCGGCTGTCGGAACACCTCGACATCGCCGCCATGGCCGGGATCGACCCCGACTCCGACGGCCTGGCCCGGGCCCGCCGGCTCAAGGTCGCTACGACGCACGAGGGCATCGACGGTCTCGTGCGGCTGGACGAGTTCGCCGACGTCGATTGCGTCTTCGACGCCACCTCGGCCGGTGTACACCGGCGCCACGACGAAGTCTTGCGCGCCCTGGGCCGCACCGTCGTCGACCTCACCCCCGCGGCGCTCGGGCCCTACGTCGTACCGCCGGTCAACCTCGACGAACACCTCGACGCCCCCAACGTCAACATGGTCACCTGCGGTGGGCAGGCCACCATCCCCATCGTGGCCGCGGTCGGCGCCGTCACCCCGGTGCACTACGGCGAGATCATCGCCTCGATCTCCTCGCGCTCGGCAGGTCCCGGTACGCGGGCCAACATCGACGAGTTCACCGAGACCACCGCGTCCGCGATCGAGCAGGTCGGTGGCGCCGCGCGCGGCAAGGCGATCATCGTTCTCAATCCGGCGGAACCTCCGCTGATCATGCGCGACACCGTCCACTGCCTCGTGTCCGGCGCCGACACCGAGGCCATCACTGCCTCGATCGAGGCGATGGTGGGGCGCGTGCAGGCCTACGTGCCCGGCTACCGGCTCAAGCAGAAGGTCCAGTTCGAACCCGTCAGCCCCGACGACCCGCTGCACCGGCTGATCCCAGTCGGCGCACCCGCCGACGCGGTCAAGGTATCGGTGTTCCTCGAGGTCGAAGGCGCCGCGCACTACCTGCCCGCCTATGCGGGCAACCTCGACATCATGACCTCGGCGGCCTTGCGAACCGCCGAGCGCATCGCCGCCCACCGGCAGGAGAGCCTCCGATGAACGACCTGTACATCCAGGACGTGACCCTGCGAGACGGCATGCACGCCGTCCGGCACCGCTACACCGTCGAGCAGGCGCGGACGATCGCCGGGGCACTGGACGCGGCGGGCGTAGCCGTGATCGAGATCGCCCACGGCGACGGATTGTCCGGCTCCAGCATCAACTACGGCGTCGGCGCGCACACCGACTGGGAATGGATCGAAGCGGTCTGCGACGTCACCCGCCAGGCCATCCCGACCACCTTGCTGCTGCCCGGCATCGGCACCCTGCACGATCTGCGGCAGGCGTACCGCCTCGGCGTCCGATCGGTCCGGGTCGCCACGCACTGCACCGAAGCCGACATCTCCGCTCAGCACATCAGCGCAGCCCGTGAAATGGGCATGGATGTCGCCGGGTTCCTGATGATGTCCCACCTGGCCGAGCCCGCCGAGCTCGCGCGGCAGGCCCGGCTCATGGAGTCCTACGGTGCCTGGTGCGTCTACGTGACCGACTCCGGCGGCCGCCTGACCATGGACGGCGTCCGGGACCGCGTACGCGCCTACCGGGACCTGCTGGAACCGGAGACCGAGATCGGCATCCACGCCCACCACAACCTGGGCCTGGGCGTCGCCAACAGTGTGGTCGCGGTCGAGAACGGCGCCGTTCGAGTGGACGCCTCCCTGGCCGGACAAGGCGCCGGAGCCGGCAACTGCCCGATCGAGGCGTTCATCGCCGTCGCCGACCTGATGGGCCTCGACCACGGCTGCGACCTGTTCCCGCTGATGGACGCCGCCGACGAGTTGGTGCGCCCGCTTCAGGACCGCGAAGTCCGGGTCGACCGCGAGACCCTGAGCCTCGGCTACGCGGGCGTCTACTCCAGCTTCCTCCGCCACGCCGAAGCCGCGGCAACGCGCTATGGCCTCGACACCCGCACGATCCTCGTCGAAGTCGGCCGGCGCGGCATGGTCGGCGGCCAGGAAGACATGATCACCGACATCGCTCTCGACCTCGCGGCCTCGGGGAACTGACTCACGTCAACACCACTTCCAACGCCCCGAACTCCGAGGCACCTTGGCTCGTGCCAACGTCCACGACCCGCAGCCCTGGACCGACAGCCCCGCAGGACGCCGGCCGGTTCGAGTGGGTCATTGCCTCGGTGCGTGCCGCCGAATCGGCTGTGCCTATTCATGCCCAGCGCCGTCAGGCCGGCCTCCACGATGACGTTGAGGTAGCGCCGGCGCGCGTTTCGCTGGTCGCGAGCGTCGCTGAAATCACTCTGCTCACTGGCCTCCACCACCCGAAACCTGGCTGGATCGCTGCCCGATCCGCTGCTCGGCCACCGGTCCACGTCACGGACCTTCGCCAACGCGTCCTCCATCGACGGCGCGTGCAGCTCGTGCACCCGTCGCACTCCCTCATCGGGGCCCTCCAGCTCGATCCGATACCGCGACAAATCGTCTTTCATCAGCACTCCTTGGGTAATGGGCCGCGGCGCGACCTCGCAGCTTGATGACCGTGCCGGCCTGGACCTACTCACCCGCTCGACCGCGTGAGCAGGTCCAGGCGGTTGCGGTTCAGCCGAGCTGGGCTCCAGTCGGAAAGTCGGTGCTGATGGTGAGCTTCTGCCACTGATCGATCTCGGCGTCGACGCTGCGCGGCCGGCCCGGACCAGTCGCAGGGCGTCGGAGCCGAGAACCAGGTGTGCGGGCGGCTCCGGGGAGTTGAAGACCTCCAGTACGGCGGCCGCCGCTTTGGCCGGGTCGCCCAACTGGTTTCCGCTGGCGGCTTGGCGGGCGGCTCGGATCGGCTCGAACAACTCGTCGTAGTCGGCGATCGTCCGCTCGGCGCGGACCATCGACCGGCCGGCCCAGTCGGTGCGGAACGAGCCCGGTTCGATCGCGGTCACGTGGATGCCGAAGCCGGCGACCTCCTTGCCGACGGCTTCCAGGATGCCCTCGACGGCGTACTTGCTGCCGCAGTAGTACGACAGCCCGGGCACGGTCATCAGTCCACCCATGGAGGAGACGGCGAAGATGTGCCCGGCGCGGCGGCGTCGCAGATATGGCAGGACGGCCTGCACGGTCGCGACCACTCCGAAGACGTTGACGGCGAACTGGTCGCGCAGTTGCGACAGTGGCGATTCCTCGAAGACGCCTTCGTGGCCGTAGCCGGCGTTCGCGATCACCGCGTCGATCGGGCCGATTTGGGTCTCGATCTCCTCGACCAGCGCGAACACCGCCTCGTCGTCGGTGACGTCGAGCAGCCGGCCGTGGGCCCTGGACGGGTGCAGCGCGGTGAAGGCCTCGGCGTCCGCGGGTCTGCGGACGGTGCCGATCACGGTGTGGCCGGCGGCCAGTGCCCCTTCGGCGAAAGCGCGGCCCAGGCCGCTGCTCACACCGGTGATGAAGAATTCAGACATCAGTGGTCCCTCGGATCGTCGCGCACCAGATCTGTGCGCAGGTTTCGGCGGTGCGGTCGAGGTCGTCGCCGTTGACGCTCGCCCAGTAGAAGGTGCGCTCGGTCATCCAGCACAGCGCCTCGGCCATGGCCGGATCGGGACGGCTCGCCCGGGACAGCACCTCGGTCATGGCCGCGGCGTACCGAGTGACGGTTCCGGTCCACAACCCGCGGATCTCCGGTGCCCCGGACGCGAGGTCGACGGCGGCCCGGAGTACCAGACCGTGCTCGCGCCACAAGTCGGCCGTATGCCGCACCGAAGCCGTGATCACGTCGTCGGCTGAGGATTCCGCGGCCTGGGCGACGTCGGCCTGCTCGGCCATCGCGTCGACGGTCCTCTTGACCAGCGCCGTCAGGACGTCCAGCTTCGAACCGAAGTAGAAGTACAGAGCGGCCCGCGAGATCCCCGCTCTGTTGGCGATCGACTCGACGGTCATCAGTTCGATGCCGTCGCGCCCGAGCAGTTCCTCGGCCGCGTCGAGGATCGCCTTCTCCCGCAGGTCTCCCTTCCGTGGCCCGTGTCTCCGCTTACCACTGGTTGCCGCAGCCATACAAAGAAGTCTACACACCGTCGATAAAAATCAACGTGCTGTCGATAACAGATCAACCTATCATTAGTAGGGTAGTTCCTAATGGTATTAGGATCGGGGTATGGACAGACCCCAGCTCACCCGGACCGCGGTGATCGCACGCGGAGCCGAAGTCGCCGACACGAGCGGCTTCGACTCGGTGACCCTGGCCGCGATCGCCCGATCGTTCGGGGTACGAACCCCCAGCCTGTACACGCACGTCCGAGACCTGGCAGCGCTACGGGACGGGATCACCGTGCTCGCACTGGACGAACTCGCGGAACGGATCGGGGACGCCATCGCCGGGCGATCCGGATACGACGCGCTGGTCGGGTTCGGAGCCGCGCATCGCGGCTATGTCGAGGAGCACCCCGGTCGATGGGAATCGTTGCAGCGGCATGCGGGGGCCGACGCGGTCGCCGCACCGGCCGCGCGCCGCATCGTGCGAGTCACCGATGCGGTCCTGCTCGGCTACGGGATCAGCGGCGAGGACCGTACGCACGCCACCCGAATCGTCGGGAGCGCGCTCAACGGGTTCCTCAACCTCGAGCGAATCGGGAGCTTCGCGCACAGCACCCCGAGGGCCGAGCAGTCCTGGCACGAACTGATCGACGCCCTGCACTTCGTTCTTGCCCACTGGCACGACCGCGAAAGACTTCGTACGAAAGAGAGATCATGATCACCACGCCGCTCACGGCGGAACTCCTCCACGGCGCGATCGAACTCGAACCGACCGACCGTGGAACGCGTCCCCACCGGCTTCCGCGACTCGTCCGCGAACGATTCGCTGATTCGCAGCTCCAACTCATGGAGGCGCAGCCGTCCGGTGTGCGGGTCGTAGTCGTGACGACTGCTCGAAACCTCAGCCTGGAGGTCCACGCCACCCGCATCACCTACCGGGGCCTGAAACGTCCCCGCGGCGCGCTCGATGTGGTTGTCGATGGCTGTGTCCAGGCCTCCCACACCCTGACTGAGGGGGACAGCGTCGAACTGGATCTGGCGACCGGCACGAGTACGTTCGCGCCGGGCAAGTCCGACCACGTCACCGTGGCGGAACTTCCCACCGGGGAGAAGACGATCGAGATCTGGCTTCCCCACAACGAACAGGTCGACCTGATCGCCCTCCATTCCGACGCACCAGTGCGGCCCGCTCCTCAATCCGGACCTGTGTGGCTGCACCACGGCAGTTCGATCAGTCAGGGCTCGAACGCAAGCAGCCCCACCGGCATCTGGCCGGTAGTCGCCGCCCGGCGCGCCGGCGTACGGTTGCACAACCTCGGCTTCGGCGGCAGCGCGCTGGTGGATCCGTTCATGGCGCGGGTCCTGCGCGACACCCCCGCGGACCTCATCAGCGTGAAGCTCGGCATCAACGTCGTGAACCTGGACGCGATGCGGCTTCGCAGCTTCGTGCCCGCGATCCATGGCTTCCTCGACACCATCCGCGACGGCCATCCCACTACCCCACTGCTGCTCATCTCGCCGATCTTCTGCGCAGTTCACGAGAACACCTCCGGTCCGGGCGCGTTCGATCCGACCACGCTCGGCACCGACGCGGTCCAGTTCATGGCGACGGGACAACCAGGAGACACCGCCCACGGCCGGCTGACCTTGCGGGTCATCCGTACCGCACTCCAGGAGATCGTCGAGGCACGGGCCGACGACGCGAACCTGCACTATCTCGACGGCCGATCCCTGTACGGCGAAGCCGATGCTGATGCCTTCCCGCTCCCCGACGGGCTCCATCCGAGTACCGAAACCCACGCCCTGATGGGGACGCGGTTCGCGGAACTCGCCTTCACACCAAGTACCTGCGAGACCGCGGCCCCCTGAGTCATATTTGACACATGTGTTGACTTTTTGTCGCTACCGTCGAATCCTAGGAGGGAGACGAGAGGATTCGCATGGATCAGGTACGCGTCGGGCTGGTGGTGCCCAGTTCGAATGTCACTGTCGAGACCGAGTTACCGGCCATTCTGGGCCGGCATCCGTCGGCCACGTTCTCCTTCCACGGCAGCCGGATGCGGATGGCCAGGGTGTCGCCCGAGCAGCTCGCCGCGATGAACGCGCAGCGGGAGCGTTGCGTGCTGGAGCTCGGGGACGCGGATCCGGACGTGATCCTCTACGGGTGTCTCGTGGCGCTGATGTCCGTCGGTCCAGGAGAGCACCAGCGGGTCGAGGGTCTGATCGCCGAGCAGCTCGCCACCGGCGGGTCCCAGGCCAAGGTCCGATCGAGCGCGGGCGCGCTGGTGGAGGGTCTCCGGGCGATCCCGGCCCAGCGGATCGCGATCGTCACGCCGTACCTGAAACCGCTGGCCGAGAAGGTCGTGGCGTACCTCGAGGCGGAGGGCTTCGAGGTGGTCGACTGGCGCGCGCTCGAGGTCGAGGACAACCGCGAGGTCGGCTGCATCCCCGGCGCGCGGGTGATGGCCGCGGCACGCTCGCTGGAGCTCGGCCGCGCGGATGCCCTCGTCATCTCGGCCTGTGTACAGATGCCGTCCCTGCCGCTGATCGACCTGGCCGAACAGGAGTTCGGGCTTCCGGTGGTCTCGGCAGCGAGCGCCGGTGCCTACAGCATCCTGCGGTCCGCGGGCCTGTCCCTCGAACTTCGCGGCGCAGGTTCGTTGCTGCGTCGCGATGCACCCCAGCCGTCAGGAGGACTGACCCGATGAACGAGCTCGCCGGCCGCCACTTGGCCCGCGGTGTCGACCACGCCGCCTTCCCCACCTACGACCCGGCCGGAACCGTCCGCTTCTACCGTGACGTCCTCGGTTTCCCGGTGGTGCACTCGATCTGCGCCGCCGGCTGGGGACCGGACGACCACCCGGACTTCATCCACTTCTTCTTCGACATCGGCAACGACGACCGGATCGCGTTCTTCTACTACTTCGGTCTGGTCCAGCCGCCGCCCGCCGCCAAGGGCGATGTCTACGCACGTTTCGAGGCCGGTACGCCGGACTGGTTCGTCAGGTCGCGGCATCTCGCGATCCACGTCGACTCCGAGGACGCCCTGCTGGAGTACCGCCGCCGGCTCGACACGAGTGAATGGCCGGTCGAGATGCAGATCCAGCACGAGACGATCGAGTCCATCTACACCCACGACCCGAACGGCTACATGGTCGAGGTCACCCGGGCCCTCCGACCGGTCACGCCGCAGGAGGACCTGGACGCCAACCTCACCATCGACGCGCTGGTCGACATCGTGCGGCGCGAGGGACACACGATGGACGATCTGCTGACCCGCAAGGCCGAACTGATCGTGGAACGGGCCCCGACCTGGCAGAGTGCTCCCGAAGGCCCGGTGCACGCATGAACCGGCTGTTCGTCCTCGACGTACCGGAGAACACCCCGGTCGCCAAGGTCGCCGGGCAGGCCGACGGCGTCCTGGTGGACAAGCTCGGCCCGTACTTCGTGATCGCGTCCGATCGCTCGATCGTCATCGACCGTCGCGCCACCGGGTGCCGCCATGCCGTCTGGTACAGCTGTGTCGCCGGACTCGCCGGCGGCCGGATCGTCCAGTGGGACAAGGACGCGCTGCGGGTGGATCCGCGATGACGGAGACGGCGACGCGGCTCGGGTCCGGCCGTCTTTCTCCGACGATCGAAGCTCCCGCAGGCGTCACGACGAGTGTGCATGAACTGGGTACCGCCGACGGCGCCACAGCGACCGGCGTACTGCGAACTCCGCGCGGGGCGAAGGCGGTCGTCACGCTCATGCACCCTCGGCAGGATGTCACTCACCACCCGCTGGTGCCCTACCTGCTCACGATGGGGTACGCCGTCTGGACCCAGGGCTCACGGTCGCCGAACAACGACCTGAATCTCCTGCATGAGCAGGCGATCATCGACTTCGCCGCCGGTCAGGTCCTCCTGCGCGAGACCGGCTTCACCAAGGTCTACACGCTCGGCCACTCCGGTGGCGGCACGCTGGTCGCGTTCTACTGCCAGCAGGCCGGCCTCGCCCCTGGTGCGCGTCTGCGTGCGACACCGTCGGGGCGGCCGGTTCCGCTGGCCGATACCGAGATGCCGATGCCCGACGGCTGTATCTTCCTGGCGCCCCATCCCGGTCAGGGTGCGCTGCTGCGGCGGCTGATCGACCCGTCCGTGGTGAACGAGTCCGACCCGCTCTCGCTGGATCACGACCTCGACGCGTTCAACCCCGCCAACGGGTTCCGAGCCGCTCCTCAGTCGAGCAGCTACGACGATGCGTTCATCACCCGGTACCGGGTCGCTCAGGAAGCCCGGGTACGGCGCCTCGACGAGCAGGCCCGGCAATGGGTGGCGGATGCGCGGGAGGCGAATCGCGCCTTCAAGTCCCACGGCGAGGACGGAGACCGACGACGAGCGATCGCGCCCAGGCTGCTCACCGTCTTCCGCACCGATGCCGACCTGCGCACGGTCGATCTGTCGCTGGACCCCAGCGAGCGGCCGTACGGCTCGTTGTTCGGGCGCCGCCCCGACCTGACGAACTACGGCCTGGTCGGCTTCGGCCGGTTGTCGACTGCCGAGGCGTGGCTCTCGACCTGGTCGGCCCTGTCGACGAACGCCGACTTCATCCGCTGCGCGCCAGGCGTGACCATCCCGACCCTGCTGCTCGAGTTCACCGGCGACCAGGCGTGCTTCCCCGCCGACATCGCGCGGATGCGCAGCGCCCTCGGAGCACCCGAACTCACCGTCGACGCCGTACCGGGCACACACTTCGGCGGACCGATCACAGCGGGCCGGCCGAGCGGAACGTCGTTGGCCGCGGCCAAGATCGCCACCTGGCTGGCAAATCACCCCTGACCGGCCCTGCCTTCGCGGCTGACCGCCGGTAGCCCGCGGCGACGCTGCGGTACGCCGATCAATCCTCGG
This sequence comes from Kribbella sancticallisti, assembly GCF_039530625.1. Lineage (NCBI taxonomy): Bacteria > Bacillati > Actinomycetota > Actinomycetes > Propionibacteriales > Kribbellaceae > Kribbella > Kribbella sancticallisti. The sequence goes on from NZ_BAAAOS010000070.1 coordinate 64,578, forward strand.
TGGCGAGGAGGCGTTCGAGGTGGCGGACGTCTTGTTTGAGGCGTTCGAGGGCTCGGATGCGCGGGTCGGCTTCTACTTCGGCGGCGTCGGAGGAGGCGACGGATGCGACCGCGAGGTCGGCGATGGTGCCGGCGACCCGGGCATTGTCCTCGGGGGTTCCCGGACGATGCCACCAGGCGACCCAGTTGCACTGGCCGATGATGGCCAGTGCGGCGACGCGGGCGTCAACCGGGCGGAACTCGCCGGACTCGACGCCGGCCTCGATGACCGCCACGATCTCGCTGAGAACCTCGCGGCGGCTCGTGTCGTACGGGCCGACCAGTTCCTCCGGCAGGTCCGCCTCGGAGCGGATCAGCAGCTGGAACTTCGCCGGTTCGGTCGCCTGCTGCAGCGCGATGGCGTGGGCGATCCGCCGAAGCTTCTCGGCGGCGCCGAGCTCGCTCTGCCGGCGGATCGCGCGCAGCGCGCGGGCCGGGCCCTCGGCGAGCTCACTGACCAGCTTGGCGAGGATCTCGTCCTTGTTCTTGACGTAGTGGTAGAGCGCCGGCCGGGTCAGACCGGTGGCGTCCGCGATGTCCTTCAGGCTGGTCCCGGCGAACCCCCGCTCGGCGAACAACCTGGTCGCCTCGGCGATGATCTGACTCTCCACCAGGTCACGGCGGGTATTGCTCCGGCCGCGTTCCGGCCCGTCGGCGTCGACGGCCTTCTTACGCGGCTGCCGGGTCGAAGTCATGCGCAGACTCTAACCGTCCAGGGAGCCGGTACCGGCTCCCAACACCGCGGCGACTCGATCGCGCAGCAGCGCCTTGTCGACCTTGCCGACGTTCGTCCGGGGCAGCTCACCCACCTGCTCGACCCGCTCCGGCCACTTGAACTTCGCGACGCCCAGCGAATCCAGGTAGTGCCGGACCAGCGGAAGATCGACCGGTGCGCCGGCCACGACGTACGCGCAGGACCGTTCGCCGAGCCGAGGATCCGGCATGGCGACGACCGCGGCCTGGTCGATGGCCGGATGACTCAGGAGCAGCAGTTCGATCTCCCCGGCGTTGATCTTCTCGCCGCCACGGTTGATCACGTCCTTGATCCGCCCCTCGATCAGCAGTTGCGGCCGGCCCTCGTAGCTCTCCCACCGAGCCAGGTCGCCGGTGCGGTAGAACCCCTCGGAGGTGAAGGCGAGTGCGTTGCGTTCAGCGGCCGCGTAGTAGCCCGGGATCGTGTACGGGCCACGACAGCACAGCTCACCGATCTCGCCGTACGGCGCTTCCGCCTCGGTGCCCGGGAGCAGGATGCGGATCTCGTCGAGCTCACTGAGCGCAGTACCGACGGTGCGCAGCCGTGCCTCCCGCGGGTCGTCGAGCCGGCTCATGACGAACAGCCCCTCGCCCATGCCGAACAGCTGTCCCGACCAGATCCCCCGCCGTTCGAGCTCGTCGAACAAGGGTTCGGGGATCTTGGTCCCGGACAGCAGCACCTGACGCAGAGCTGGAAGCCGGTCGAGGAAGCCCGTCCGCAGGAGAGCGCCGAAGTGCCCGTGTCCGATCAGCGCGGCGTCGACGCCGGCGCGCGACAACAGACCCACCGAGGCGGCGGCATCCGGCGTACCGAGCACCAGGGTCGCGCCACAGCTGTGGGCGGCGTGGATCGCGCAGGTGACGCCGGCATTGTGGATGACCGGGATCAGGTGGCCCACCTTGGTCGCCGTCGTCCATCCGAGGCGCCGCGCATAGGCGGCGGCGTTGTACCAGTACTCCGCGTGCCGCCGCGGGATCAGCTTGGGCACCCCCGTCGTGCCGCCGGAGAGTTGGAGAGCCGCCAGGTCGTCAGGCCCGACCGCGCTCTGCGCGTCGTCGATGCGGGACCGAATCGCTTCGGCGTCCAGCCCGGAACCGAGGGTCTCGAGCGCGACTGTGTCCGCGGACGGCTCCGTGCCGATGGTGATCACCTGCCGCAGACTCGGGTGATTGGCGGCGATGTCGCGCGCGAAGGCGACCAGATCGAACGTCAGACCGGCCTCGACGAGATGAGCCGCCGCCTGACAAAGCCGACTGATCTCGCCGATCTCATGCGCACGGTGAGCAGCCAGCGTCGCGACGGGGACCAGCCCGGCCTTGAGGCAGGCGTACCAGGCGACGACGGTCTCCAGCCGGTTGGTGACCTGGAAGATCACCCGGTCGCCTGGCCGGAGACCTAGTTCGAGCAGACCCGCACCGATCCGGTCGGTCCGCTCGTCGAGCTCCGCGTAGGTCAGGCTGCCCTGCTCGGCGACGACAGCGAGGCCGCCCGGGTGCCGCGCCGCGACCGCGCTGAACTCGCGGGCGATGGAACTGTCGCCCCAAAGCCCGTCGGCCCGGTAGCGCTCGGCGAGTTCCGGCTGGTAAGGCGGCATGAGTTCGTGAGTGATCATGCGGCTCGCTCCGTCAGCTCGACGAGGTCGACCCGTTCGCTGACCAAGGCCGCGACGGCGAGCTCGGTGTCACCTGCGTCGAGTTGCGCGACCACGAGTGCACCGACCTCCCGCCGGATCCGCTCCGCGACGTCGAACATGGTCAGCACTGAACCTGACTCGGGGGCTGCGCTGAGGAGGACGCCGGACCAGGCCTGATCATTGCCGACGGCATCCGCTACCCCCTTGACCAGGGCGTCGGCATCCGACCCCCAGGGGTCCGTCAGACGCACCTCCACCGGGCGAAGACCAGGGATGTCCGCGGCCTGCACCCGCCGTGACCCGAACCGGTGTCCAGCCCTGGTCAGCGGCTGCCGCAACGCCCAATCGGTCAGGGCACTGACGTCGACCTGCGATTCACCGCAGCCTGCATACCGGGCGAGCGCGGTACGGACAACGTCGGGCGCCGAGGACGCGAAGCGATCGACAGAGACCTTGCCGGCCCGGGTCATGTAGGAGACCAGGAGCTGTTCCACCGGCAGGTCGAGCCGGGTCGGGAACGAGTCCCACCAGTTCATGCTGCGGGTCGCGGTCTCCTGGAGATGCTCCACGGCCGGGCGGCGTCCTTGCTCGTACCGGACCAGCGCCTCCTCGAGGTCGCCTGCCGCCGCGATCGCCGCGTCCAAAGCGATACCGCCCTCCATCGCCAGCTTGGTGCCGGACCCGATCGAGTAGTGCGCGGTGTGCGCCGCGTCGCCGAGGAGGACGAGGTTGCCGTCGTGCCAGCGGTCGCAACTGACGGTGCGGAACCGCAGCCAGCGGGTCCGGTTCCCGATCAGCCGATGCCCCTGGAGATGCTCGCTGAAGGCATCGCTCAGGTAGGCCAGCGAATGCTCGTCGTCCGCGTCGAAGGGCAACCGCTCGGTACTGACGTCGAAGCCGGCCCGGCGCCAGGTCTCCTCGTCGGTCTCGATCAGGAATGTACTCCGGTCGCTCGCGTACGGGTAGGCATGGGCGACAAAGCTGCCGTACTCCGTCCGCACCGGCGTGAACACCGCCCTCGGCAGGGCGACATCGGTCCCGGCCCACAGGTACAGACCTCGATGAACGTCGACGCGTGCGCCGAAGACCTCCGCACGCGCCTCGCGGGTGCCGCTGCTGACGCCGTCGGCCGCGATGACCAGATCGGCGTCGAGGTCGTCAGCGCCGACGCGTACGCCGTACCTGAACTCGACGCCGGCCGCGGCCGCGTGCCGGCGCAGGATGTCCAGCAGGGTCGACCGGCCGATCGCGAAAAGGTTGTCGACGGCAAGGATCACCTGCCGTCCCCCGACCGACATCGACAACTCGTGCGGCCAGGAACCGGCAACGATCGCCGCGAACGTCTCCGGGTCCGCCGCGTCGAGGTTCCGCTGGGTGCGGGTGGCCAGGCCGACGCCGAACCCGAACGTGGCGGCTGGCTCCGACTGCTCGAAGACCCGCACCCGGCATTCGGGGTGTCTGAGCTTGAGAAGCCGGGCGGCGTACAGGCCGCCCGGCCCTCCTCCCAGCACGTCCACCGACTGAAGCCTCACCGCAGCCCGCCCGCGAGCGCGAAGCGGCCGAGGTCCGACACGTGGTCGGCGTGGCCTCTGGGCACCACCGCGGAGTACACGGCCGTCCAGCAACCCGGACAGCACAACTGCCGGAAAACAACCTCGTCATCGACGTACGTCGTGGGGTCGGAGGTGATCTGTGGGCCTGCGTCGGTCGAGGCTCCCTCGAACATCGCCAACCGAAGCCGCATACTCGTGGTGAGGTCGGCCAACTGATGGCCGCAATGCGCACACCCGACCGCGCTGCCGGCCACGACGAGGTTGTCGTCCAGCCGCCGCGCGCGATCCAGGTCGATCCGGGATGCCTGATCGCCTTGCGGGCTGACTGAACGGTGTCGACGTTGCTCGCGCATTCGCGCGCGAGCCACCGCGGTCTCCTCACCGTCGGCCAGGCCGTCGTGGAGGACCACGCCATACACCTGGGCCGCTGCCTCCGGCGAGACCTTCTGCTCGCGCACGTCCTCGGCGACGGCCGCCGGATCGCGGTGCAGGGGATCGCCGTACCCGCCGCCGCCCTGCCAGCTCAGGTACAGCACCTCCCCCGGGGCGAGATAGGACTGCGCGTAGCAGTTGCCGATTTCAACGTTCTCGCCGAGGTTGTCCAAGGACTGGGGAACCCTGCCCTGGTTGAGCAACGAGTGGACATCGGCGCCACGGGCAACAGCATCGAGGCCGGTGTTGCCGGGATAACCACCCGCGAGGCCGTTGTTCTGCGACACCGCCTTGCCGGCCGAGGCGAGCACCAGGCCTGCCGGGCTGTCGGAGCCGTAGAGGGTCACCGCGACGGAAGCGCTGACGCCACCGCGCTGGCGCCCGGGGCCACCCGAGTCCGGCTCCTCCCGGCGCCACAAGGTGAGCAGCGGATAGAGGAACTCCGTCATCTCGACGTCCGGGATCCGCCCCATCGGGATGCAGAACAGACCGCCGGTATCCATGCCGTCCGCCTGCGGCCGGGCGCCGAAACCACCGGCCATCGGCTCCATCATCACGTTCAGGAAGGGCATCGGGACCTCGCCGCGCTCGTCGAGCCCGGCCACCACCGCTGTGTCCCAGGTGCCACAACACGCGGCCTGGACGCTCTTGCCCAGGTCGACGGACTGGTCGAGCAACTGCGACAGGCATTCCGCGACCAGCGTGCCGGTCAGCCAGGCCGGACCGATCGGGCCACGGCTGACGGCCGCGGGGAAGGTGGCGTTGTTGATGGTGCCTTCCTCGGCGACCAGGTCGAAGCAGCGCATCAGGCCCCCGGCCGACCAGGGGATGTCGTGGGCGAGGATCGGGAGCAGCGCGAGCATCACACCACCGCGCATCCCCGCATAGGTGCAGTTGATCACCCCGGTCTGCGGGTCGGTGCCGTGGAAGTCGAAGGTCAGGTGGTTCCCGGCCTTGGTCATCGCGACGGTGATCTTGTGCACGCCGCGATCGCCCTCGTGGGACTGGTCCTGGTAGCCGGTCGCCCGCCAGGTGCCGTCGGGGAGCCCGGTCAGCTTGCGCCGCAACCGGCCCTCGGCGTCGGCCATCATCCGCTTCATCACCGCCTTCACGGTGTCCGCGCCGTACTGCTCGATGACCTCGAGGAGACGTTTGCGGCCGACGGAGTTCGAGCCGATCTTGGCGCGCAGGTCGAGGCTGACCAGCATCGGCACCCGGGAACGCCGTACCCAGGCGTCGGCGACGTCGTCCTGAAGTTCGAAGTCGCGCACCACCTTGATCGGCGGGGTGGGCAGCGCCTCGGCGAAGACATCCTCCGCGGCCGGCGAGAACGAGCCCAGCCCGACGCCACCCAGATCCGGCTCATGGCAGATCGCGCTGGTCCAGGCGAAGAGCCTGCCCTCGTGGAAGACCGGCTGGAACACGATCACGTCGCTCTGGTGCAGGCCGCCGCCGACCCACGGGTCGTTGCAGAGGAACATGTCGCCCTCGCGGATGCCTGGGTTGGCGGCCCGGTTCCGCAGGGTCCAGTAGATCGCCAGGTCGACGGCGCCGACCAGCATCGTGTTGTAGAGGCCGACCTGGACCTCCTGGCCGACCTCGTCGCAGATGGCGAAGTCGAAGTCGTTCGCGTCGGTGACGATCGGGGACCCCGACATCCGTTTCAGCGCCTCCCCCATCTCCTCCGTGACGGACCAGAGGCGGTGCCGGATCACTTCGTACGTGAGCGGGTCCAGGTCGTCGATCTGCTCCTGGGTGACGCTGTGCACCGGAAGGGATCCGGGCAGCCCGGACGCCAGCGCCGTAGGGTCGATCGGGCGGCTGGAGAAGTACTCCGAACCGGGGATCTGCAGCGACATTTCAGGACCTCTGCTTCCGCTGGGTGTCGATCGTGAGGTTGCCGAGGTGGTCGACGACGCCGCTCATCCCGGGCGGTACGACAACGGTGGTGGTGGGCACCTCGATGACGGCGGGACCGGTGATGACGTGGCCCGCCCGCAGGGCGCGGTAGTCGTAGATCGGCGTGTCGACGTACCCGGTCCGGGCGTCGAGGCAGACCTTCCTGACCGAGTGCGAAGCCGCCGACGGATCCGGTCCGTCCGCGTCGGCGAGTTTCGGCAGGGCCGGGGAGAACGGCAGCACGCCCGTGCCGCGGACGCGAAAGGTGATCGCCTGGATCCCGGCCGCGCCGAAGCCCGTGCCCGCGCCGTACAACTCGGCGTACCGCTTCTCGAACGCCGAGACCGTGTCGGCCATCGCGGTCGCGTCGAGCGGCCCGTTCGGGACCTCGACCGACACCTCGGCGAGTTGGGCGGTGTAACGCAGATCCAGCGACCGCACGCACTCGATCCGGTCGAAACTCAGCCCCTGACGATCCAGCGCCGCCCGCACCCGCTCCTCGAGCGCGGAGAAGTTGCCCTCGGCCCGTTCCGGGTCGAACGGCATCGGCCCGGGGTCGGAAAGCTCCACCGCCAGCACGACGTCCGAGGACGCCAGACCGTACGCCGAAAACGCCGAGGCCACCGGACCGAGCGGTACGACGACCTCGCGGACGCCGACCTCGGCGGCATACGACGCGCAGTATGCCGGGCCGGCCCCACCGAAGGCGTAGAGCACGAACGAGCGCGGATCGTGGCCGGCCCCGACCACCGTCTTGCGCAGCAGGTCGCCGGTCTGAGCGTTCTGGATCGCGTAGATCGCTGCCGCGGCATCCTCGACCGACAGACCGAGCGGACCGGCGATCCTGTCCCGGATCGCGCGTCGGGCCGCCTCGACGCTCAACGCCTTGCGACCGCCCAGCAGGCCGGACTCCGGGAGGATGCCGAGTACCAGGTTCGCGTCCGTGTTGGTGGGCTCGGTGCCGCCCGCGTCGTAGCAGGCCGGACCAGGGACCGACTGGGCGCTGCGCGGGCCGACCTGGAGGTTGCCGCCCGGGTCGATCCACGCGATGGCGCCGCCGCCCGAACCGATGGCGTGCACCTCGAGCGTGGGCACGTTGACGGGATGGTGGTTGATGATCGTGGTGCTGGCCCGGACTGGCTCGCCGTCCACGACCAGGCCGACCAGGAACGTCGTACCGCCCACGTCGGTGGTGATGATGTTGCGATGGGCAAGCTGTCGTCCCAGCGACACGGCCCCGACGACGCCGCCGGTGAGCACCGAGCCGACCGTGCTGATGGCGGTGGAGGGAGCCTCGCTCGCGGCGATCGCGCCGCCATTGCTCTGCATCACCAGCAGTGGACCCGTCAGGCCCTGCTCGCCTAGCCGCCCCTCGAGCGCACCGAGGTAGTCACGCAGGCCTGGACCGATCTGCGAGCTCATGATCGTCGTCGCCGACCGGGCGAACTCGCGGATCCGCGGACTGACCTCCGACGACAGCGCCACGAACACGTCGGCGTCGAGTTCGTGGATGAGCTCGCGGATCCGCTGCTCGTGCACCGGGTTCTTGAACGACCACAGCAACGACACCGCGATCGAGCGGATCCCCTCATCGAGCAGGCCGCGCACCGCGGCACGCACCGAGTCCTCGTCGAGGGGTACCACGACGTTGCCGTCGCGGTCGATCCGCTCGACCACCTCGAGCGCGTGCCGCTTGGGGATCAGGCCGTGGTTCTTGCTCTGGCCGAGGACGTTCTGCAGCTCGTCCGGGGCCGAGCCGAGGTAGCGGCCCTCGACGTTCATGATGAAGATCGAGTCGCGGTGCCCGACCGTGGTGAGGAAACCGACCGGCGGCACGTTGCCCATCACCAGCGCGTTCAGCGACGAGGTCGTTCCGTGCGCGATGTGATGCGTCCGGGCCAGCATCTCCCCCACCGGCTGGTCGAGCTGCTCGGCCAGCCCGGCGAGCGCGTCCATGACTCCCCGGGAGTAGTCCGGCGGCGTCGACGGCGCCTTCGCCGCGACGATCGTGCCGGCGTCGTCGTCCAGCACCGCGTCCGTGAACGTCCCGCCGACATCCACCCCGATGACATAAGCCATGGTGTCCTCGCTTCCTCGACCGTGAGAACACCAACGTAAGCAATACTTACACCATCGTCAATAGTTTGACACTTGCGTCAGCTACCGTGCTCGGCGACACGGGCGGCGGCCTCCGGGGTGACCGGAGTGAACAGGTTGACCAGGTTGCCGTCCGGGTCGCGGAGCAGCAACGACCGGTTGCCCCACGGCATCGTGGTCGGCTCCTGGACGAACTCCAGATCGCGCAGCCGGGCGAACTCGGCGTCGACGTCCGGAACCAGGAACTCCAGGAACACCGTGTGGTTGTCAGCCGGGCGGGCGATCTCCGCGCCGTACAGCGGCTTCGTCGTCTGGCTGCTGGAGATCGCGAGAGTGCCCGCGGTGGTCCGCACCTCGGCGAACACCGGGGCGGGTCGGCTCGCAGTCAGGCCGGTGACGTGTTCGTAGAAGGTGGTCAGCCGGTCGATGTCGTCCGTCACGACGCGGACGGAAGCGAAGATCGTCATCAGGGTCTCCAACTCTCTTTGGAATCGATGTCGTTCCCGACGCTATAGTCAATACCGGACAACATCCGCCCGGTATCCGTGAGATTCTGGAGATCATGACGAGGCCGACCTCACGGGTGCTGGCGCTGCTGGAGTTGCTCCAAGGCGGCGGCACCCGTCGCGTCGCGGACCTGGCCGACCGGCTCGGCGTCGACGAGCGGACCGTCCGGCGATACGCCGAACACCTGGTCGACCTGGACATTCCGGTCAGCTCAGTCCGCGGCCGGTACGGCGGCTACCGGCTCGCGCCGGGCTACCGGATGCCGCCGCTGATGCTCACCGACGACGAAGCGGTCGCGGTGGCGATCGGGCTCGTGGTCGGCCGGCGGGCCGGGCTGGTGCCGGAGTCCACCGCGTCGGAGAGTGCGCTGGCGAAACTCCTGCGGGTCCTCCCCGCCCGGCTGGCAGACCGGCTCGGCGCGTTGCTCACCACCTCGTCGTTCACAGCTCCACAGCGATCCGCCGCGCCCACCGACACCGGCGTCCTGCTCACCATCGCCGAGGCCGCGCGGGACCGGCTGATGGTCGAGATCGCCTACACCGACCGCCGCGGACAGCGCAGCACCCGCACGATCGCGCCGTACGGCGTGGTCGGGCATGCCGGGCACTGGTACGTCGCCACTGCCGACCGCACCTTCCGGCTGGACCGGATCACCTCAGCATCGTTGCTGACGGCCACCACAGAAGAGGCCCCAGGCAACGATCCGGCCCGCGCCGTGCTGGAGTCACTGGCGACCGCCCCGTGGACACACACAGTCTCGGTACGCGTGCACGGCACGGCGGATGACGTGCAGCGTCGGCTCCCGCTCGGCCTCGCCCTCGTCACCCCACTCGACGCCGACCCGGTGCAGGTGCGGGTCCAACTCCGAGCCGAGCGGCTCGACTGGGTGCCCGCGCTGCTCGCCGGCCTGGACCGGCCGTTCGTGATCGAGGAGCCGGCCGATCTGCGGCAGCAGGTGGCCGACCTGGCGAGCCGGCTCGCCACCTGGGCCGACGGCTGAAAGCACAGCTCTGCGTTCGAGACCCGGGCGGCGAACCACCACCAAGGCCTAGGCAGACATCGCAATCTGCTTTCGGGCCTTCGTGTTGTCTACGCACCCTTTCGGGCCGGCTCTCCCAGAAATTTGGGAGAAATACCGCTCCACCACTTACTGACAGAATGCGAGCACAGCCGTAACGCCTGAGAACGGGCTTGGCGGCGTACTCGTGGACAACCAAGGAAAGGTGACATGAGGCTTCTTCTCACTTCCATTGGCATCGAGAACGCGAGCATCCACGACGCGCTGGTTGAGCTGCTGGGCAAACCGATCGCCGAGTCCAACGCCCTCTTCATCCCCACCGCCCTCTATCCCTTCCCCGGCGGGCCCGGCATGGCGTGGCGGGCGATCAGCGGCAAAGCTCCATCGCCGATGTGTGAGCTCGGGTGGAAGTCGTTGGGGATCCTGGAGTTGTCGGTGCTGCCGAGCATCGAGGAGGCTGCTTGGGTGCCGACGGTCCGAGACGCCGACGCACTGCTGGTGGGGGGCGGCGACCCCCTGTTTCTCGCCAACTGGATGCGGCGCTCCGGTTTGACCGATCTCCTGCCGACGCTGCGCTCCGAGGCGGTCTACGTGGGGGTGAGCGCCGGGAGCATGGCTGCTACCTCCACCTTCGTCGAGACCTACCGCGAACCACCCCGCGGGAACGCCGAGCCGCTGAAATCGGAGGACGTTGTCTTTGCCACGCCCCAAGGTGACGTCGACAGGACCCTGGTCACGGGACAGGGAGCCGGACTCGTTGACTTCGCGGTGATCCCGCACCTGGAGCACCCGCACCACCCCGACGCTTCCTTGGCCAACGCAGAGAAGTGGGCGGCACGGATTCCTGCGCCGACGTACGCGATCGACGACCAAACCGCCATCAAAGTGGCCGATGGCACCGTCGAGGTCATCTCCGAGGGCCGCTGGAAGCTGTTCACCCCGTAGTACACGAACGGCCGCGCTAGAGCCGCTCTGTCATGCGATGGCGATACAACGTGCCGGGCGAACAGACGGAGCCTGCCAAGATCGGTGATAACGGATTCCTGTTATCATCGATTCATGGGTGAGCGGGAAGAGATCCGCGGGCGCATCGTCGACGCCGCGACCACGCTGCTTCGCGACGGCGGCCGGGAGTCGGTGACCACGCGAGCAGTCAGCACAGCGGCCGGCGTGCAGGCTCCCACGCTCTACCGCCTCTTCACGGACATGAGTGGGCTACTCGAGGCAGTCGCGGCAGACGGGTTCGCGCGGTACCTCGCGCAGAAGCACAGCCAAGCGCTCACCGCGGATCCCGTTCAAGACCTGCGCCGAGGCTGGGACACCCATGTCGGGTTCGGGCTGGAGAATCCGGCCCACTACCTGCTCATGTACGGTCATCCCGCTCCGGGATCACCAAGCCGCGCCGCAACGCAATCGCTCGATCGCCTTCGCCTGCTGGTCGAACGCATCGCCGTCGACGGCCGACTGGTTGTCAGCGTGGAGACTGCCGTCGCCATGGTGCACTCCGCCGGTGTAGGCCTCACCCTGAACCTCATCGGTATTCCCCCCGAGGATCGCGACCCCGCCCTGTCCGGCCGGCTGCGAGAAGCCGTCATCGCCGCGATCACCGCTGCCTCGCCAACGAGTCCGCCGAACCTTTCGGCACGAGCGGTCGGCCTCAAGGCCGTACTGGACCAGGTCGGAGGCCTGTACAGCGCGGGCGAGCGCGCGCTCCTGGACGAGCTCCTCGATCGAGCCGCCGGCGCACCGCCTGGTTCGTGATCGGCCGACGAAAGGTGGTTGCGGTGTATCAGGCTCTGGATCTCGATCATGCGGGAAACTCGCGTCAGACCTTCTGCAGCTGGACCGATACGTCTTGGCGGTCGCTGCTGCTGCAGCTCCATGAGGCCGCTTTGATCGTGGAGGACTATTACCTGCCGCCGATAGGTGAGCAGCATCTGGTGCTGGTCACTGCGGGCGATACCTGGGTCGAGTCCCAGACGAACGGCAGGTGGCGAGGAGCCCGTTACACGCCTGGTCAGATCGGGCTGACCGCACCAGGTCGGCCGACGCTGCTGAGATGGCGCTCGGAGGTCGGCCAACGGACCCTGCACCTCTACCTGCCGGGCAGCCTTATGCAGCGGGTCGGCCTCGAACTGTGGGACCGCGACGGCATCGGCTCGCGTCAGGCGGACGCGCTGGCGGTCGCTGACCCGGTCGTCGAACAGATCCTCCTGCAGTTGGCCAAGGTGGCAGCCGAGGGCAGCGACGACCTGTACGCCGAAGGTGCCGCCGAGTTCCTCGCGGTGCATCTGCTGACCCGGTACGGCGGAATGCCACAGGTCGCGTCACCGCGGTACGAGGATGCCCGGGTCCGCAAGGCGATCGACATCATGCGGGACAACTTGCACGCGCCATTGACGCTGAGGGATATCGCCGACGAAGTCTGGTTGAGCGTCTACCACTTCCTCCGGGTGTTCAAGTCGGCGACCGGGCAGACCCCGCGCCGTTACCTCACCTCCCTGCGGGTGGACGCCGCGCGCCGGCACCTCGAGCAGGGAGACGCCTCCGTCAGTGAGGTGGCGCACCTGTGCGGGTTCAGCAGTCCGGCCCATCTGTCCACGGCCTTCGCCCGGGAGACGGGAATGTCGCCCTCGGCCTATCGACAGAGCCGTCGTCGGCGGGCGTGAACTGATCCACCGCAATCCACGGGCGACGGCAGCAATCTCACGAATGCGGGGACTGGTGGAGATTCGTAGCGTTGCCGCATGGACAACGCCCGATCAACCGCGGCCACAGACGTAGCCTTCACAGTGAATGGACGCCCGACTCGGCTCTCCGTGGACTCGCGGGAGTCTCTGCTCGACGTCCTGCGAGAGCGGCTGGCCCTGACCGGTACGAAGAAGGGCTGCGATCACGGCCAGTGCGGCGCGTGCACAGTCCACCTCGATGGCCGCCGGGTGGTCTCCTGTCTCACCCCGGTGGTCAAGGTGGACGGCCGGTCGGTGACGACCATCGAAGGTGTCGGCGGCCCCGACGGTGAGCTGGATCCGCTGCAGCAGGCCTTCATCGACCATGACGCGCTGCAGTGCGGCTACTGCACGCCGGGACAGGTGATGGCCGGGATCGCCTGCATCCGCGAGGGCCATGCCCGCGACGACGCCGAGATCCGCGAGTACATGAGCGGCAACCTGTGCCGGTGCGGTGCGTACGGCGGCATCGTGGCCGCGATCCGCCAAGCCGCTCGGCGATAGGAGGCGGACTGATGCGATCGTTCAGCTATACAGCTCCCCGCACGGTCGACCAGGCCGTCGAGGCTCTGGTCGACGGCGGTCCGGGCAGCAAAGTGATTGCTGGGGGCACCAATCTCTACGACCTGATGAAGCTGCGAATCGAGAGCCCGCAGTCGGTCGTCGACATCAGCAGGATCCCGGAACTCCACCGGATCCGCACCACCGGCTCGGAGATCAGTTTCGGCGCCGGAGCCCGGATGGCCGACGTCGCCGACCACCCGGTGATCCGGCGCGACTACCAGGCACTGTCCGAGTCGTTGTGGCGGGCGGCGTCTCAGCAGCTGCGCAATATGGCCACGGTCGGCGGCAACCTGCTGCAGCGCACCCGGTGCAGCTACTTCCGCGGTGGGCGCCGCATTCCCTTGTAACAAACGAGAACCGGGCAGCGGTTGCGCCGCGCAGGACGGTATCGACCGAGGTCACGCGCTGTTCGGGGGTAGCGCCTCCTGCATCGCGACGTACCCCGGCGACTGGGCCGTCGCCCTGCTGGCCTTCGACGCACAGGTGGACGTGGTCGGCCCCAACGGACAGCGCACGATCGCCTTGGCCGACCTGCACCTCGAGCCGGGCAGCACGCCGCAGCGTGAACACACCTTGGCTCCCGACGAGATCATCCTGAGCATTCGTGTCCCGAAGACCGAGGCCGGCCGCGCGTCGACGTACCACAAGATTCGCGATCGCGAGTCCTACGCGTTCGCCCTGGCATCGGCGGCGGTCGGGCTCACCGTCAGCCGCCGAGAGACCGTGCAGGAATGCCGCATCGCCCTCGGTGGGGTGGCGACCCGCCCATGGCGCGTCCCGGCCGCGGAGCAGGCGCTGATCGGCACTCGATTGACGGACGAGACCGCCCGCCGTGCGGGCGAGGTCGCCTTCGTCGGTGCCCGCGCCGGCAGGCACAACGGGTTCCGGATCGAGCTCGGCATCCAAACGGTCACGGACGCATTGCTGATCGCCAGAAGCCGGGCCACCCGATGACTACAGGAGGCTGTTGACGATGCCCACACGGCGTACTTTCCTGGGTGGGGCGGGTGCCCTCACCGCCCTGGCCGGGGTGGAGACCATCGGCGCTCCCCCGACGGCAGCGGCCGAGACACCGCAGAAGCAGACCTACCTGCGCCGGGTGGACGCCCGCGACAAGGTCCGCGGCGCGACCCGCTTCGGGGCCGACCGAACGCTCCCCCGGATGGCCCATGCCATGCCCGTGGTCGCCACTATCGGCAAGGGCCGGATCATCGAGCTGGACACGACCGCGGCGGAAGCCGTTCCCGGCGTACGGCTGGTGCTGACCCGATTCTCCGCGGACGAGCTCCGGCCGGCGCCGTTCTTGCTCGCCGGTGGATTCGCCGCCCAGAGCCTGCAGCCGATGCTGTCCGACCGCGTCGCGTACGCCGGACAGCTGATCGCGCTCGTGGTGGCGGACACGTTGGTGGCCGCCGCCGAGGCCGCGGCGCTGGTCACGGCCCGGTACGAGGTCGAACCCTTCGCCGTCGAGCTGGACGCGGACGGTGCCGAGACCCTCCTGCAATCCGCGGCCCTCCCCCACCTGCCGGACATCGACGTGGGTGCGGCCGACACCGCCTTCGCCGCGAGCCCGGTCCGGCTCGACGCGACGTACGACGGACCGCCGCAGCACCAGGTGCCGATGGAACTGCTGGCCAGCACCGTGGAGTGGCAGGGAGAGAACCTTCTGGTGCACGAGGGCACCCAGAACGCGAACTCGGTACGGAACGGCGTCGCGTTCCAGCTCGGCATCTCCCCGGACCGGGTCGAGGTCGTCTCGCACTACGTCGGCGGCGGCTTCGGGCAGAAGAACTCGCTTCAGTCGCACCTCGCCCCCCTCGCCATCGCCGCTCGTCGCCTCGGCCGGCCCGTCAAGCTCGTGATCCCCAGAACCCAGACGTTCCACGCCGCCAGCTTCCGCCCTGCGAGCCGGCAGCGGATCAGGGTCGGCGCCGACCGGACGGGGCGGCTGCTCGCGGCGATCCACGAGGTCGACCAGCAGACGTCGCGGCACGACCTCTTGCCGATGCAGTACACCGAACTCACCGCCCGTCTCTACGGCATCGAGAACTTCCGCGGTCGGCACCAGTTGGTCCGAACCGATACTCAGACCCCGGGCTACATGCGGGCGCCGTACGAGAACATCGCCGCGTTCGCCTTCGAGTCGACCGTCGACGAACTGGCCTACGCGGTCGGACAGGATCCGGTGGCCCTGCGACTGGCGAACGACACCGACACCGATCCGGTCACCGGCAACCCGTTCTCGTCACGTCATCTGGCCGAGTGCCTGCGGCGGGGTGCGCATCGGTTCGGCTGGGCGGATCGCCGGCCCGCACCCGGCTCGATGCGAGCGAAAGACGGCTCGCTGATCGGCTGGGGCGTCGCGATCGGCGGATACAAGGCTGCCACCGCACCGGCCACCGCCGAACTGCGCGTCGAAAGTCTCGGGCGGAGCCGCTGCCGGGTCACGATCGGTGTCGACGGGCACGAGATGGGCCAGGGCATCCGGACCGCCATCGCCAACCTGGCAAGCAGTGACCTCGGCATCTCGACGCAGGACGTGGTCATCGTCGTGGGCGACACCCGGGGCGCGTCGCCGCAGCACAACACGGCCGGCTCCTGGGGCACCGCGACGGCGCTGCCGGCGGTCCATGCGGTCCTGCGGAGTCTCCGGGAACAGCTCGGCCTTCCCGCCACCGGTCCGGTCGACCTGCCGGCGGCGATGGCAGGTCGCCCCGCGGTCGAGGTCGCGGCGAGGACGAAGGCTCCCGGCCAGCCGGACAGTGTCTTCGACCGGGTAGCCAACGGCGGGGTGGCGGCAGCAGGTCCGGCGTACCCCGAATTCACCGCCCTCAGCTACATCGCCCACTTCGTCGAGGTGAGGATCGAGCCTCGGACCCGGCGGATCCGGGTACCGCGGGTGGTCAGCGTCGTCGACTGCGGCCGGGTCGCGAGTCCGGTCACCGCCGTCAGCCAGGTGCGCGGTGGCGTGGTCTGGGGCATCGGTTCGGCGCTGCGGGAACGCAGCGAGGTCGACCCGCGCTTCGGCGGGTTCCTGACCGCGTCGATGGAGGAGTACGCCATTCCGGTGAACGCGGACATCGGTGACATCGACGTCAGTTTCGTCGACAAGCCGGACCTGCTGCTCAACGTCGTCGGCGTGAAGGGCCTCGGCGAGGTGTCGATGGTCGGCGTCGCACCCGCGGTCGCCAATGCCGTCTTCCATGCCACCGGCCGGCGGGTGCGCCACCTGCCGATCCGCATCGAGGACGTGATCTGACGAGATGGCCGCCACCGCCGTGGAGCTCTCCAGGATCAGTACTGCGTGGCGCCGGGCGGATCCCCTGCCGTTGGCCCTGGCGACGCTCGTCGAGGTGGAAGGGTCGTCGTACCGACGCCCCGGCGCCAAGCTGCTGATTCACGCGGACGGCAGCACCGTCGGCAATCTCACCGGCGGATGCCTCGACCAGGAGATCGTCGAGGCCGCTCAGACGACCCACCAGACCGGTACCGCCCAGGTCGTCGGCTACGACCTGCGCGGTGAGGACGAGGCGATCCTCGGATGGGGCATGGGCTGCAACGGAGTACTGCGCGTTCTCGTCGAGCCGGCGGGTCCGGAGAACAGCATGCTCCAGGTGCTGGAAGCGGCAGTCCGGCTCCGCAGGCCGGTCCGGATCCTGACCGTGATCTCAGGTCCACCGGGAACCATCGGCCACCGATGGTGGCAGGTCGACGGGGACGAACCCGGCAGCACGATCGCGGTGCCGGTGCCGGCGCCGGTGCCGGTGCCGGTGCCGCCGAGCATCCACGCGGTACTGGCCGACCGCACCGACGGCGTCGTCACGGTCGCCGATGGATCGACCGAACTGCGGGTCTTCGCCGAGTCCTTGCTGCCCACCCCGCGACTCGTCGTCTGCGGCGCCGGAGACGACGTACCGCCGGTCATCCGCGCAGCGACCGCCCTGGGATGGGAAGCGGTCGTCGTGGATCACCGTCGACACCTGCTCGACCCTGACCGCTTCCCAGCCGGCACCAGATTGCTCCGTGCGGACCCGGCGCAGGACCCGGGACTCGACATCGACGGCTTCAGTTGCGTCGTAGTGATGACCCACAACTTCCTGCAGGACTGCGCGTACCTGGCCGCCGCGCTGAAGACACCCGCCCGGTACGTCGGCGTACTGGGGCCTGAGCGCCGGCTCCAGCGCATGCGTGACTTCCTCGCGGCCGATGGCATCCATCCCACGGCGTCAGACGAAGCCCGACTGCGGGGGCCCGCCGGGCTGGATCTCGGTGGCCAGGGACCCGACGAGATCGCAGTGGAGATCATCGCCGAAGTACTCGCTGCCACCCGTCGTCCCACGGCTAACCAGACGACTGGCGCACGGGTTCCTCGACGCACACCTTCGACCGCCTACGCGTCCTGATCGCCTCCGACAGAACCCCGCTCCTACCGACGAAGACCACGGCCGCTGGAGTCGGTGACAATCTTGTCCACGATGACCCAGGACAACCGACTTGGTGATGCGATGATCAGACTTCGGCG
Organism: Kribbella sancticallisti; assembly: GCF_039530625.1. Classification (NCBI taxonomy): domain Bacteria; kingdom Bacillati; phylum Actinomycetota; class Actinomycetes; order Propionibacteriales; family Kribbellaceae; genus Kribbella; species Kribbella sancticallisti. The sequence continues at coordinate 82,324 of NZ_BAAAOS010000070.1, forward strand.
CCGCCCTTGTCGTTGCCTGAGGCAAGATCTTCGCAGCGCACCTCGCGACAACCGATCGCCTCGCCGCTGACCCAGCGCCGTGTTGGTCTTCTGCTTCCCGGCCGAGCGTCAGGCGGCGATGCGGCGGCCGGTGACCTTGCCGGTGGCGGTGTCGATGATAGTGGTGTCGCTGCCCGGCGCGAAGACCGTGACTCGGTAGGTGCCGGAGAGCTTGCCCTTCACCACTGTGCCGACCAGGCGCACCCGGACGGTCGGGCCGAGTGACCCCGGTCCCTGGTCACCGGGCAGGCCCGACCAGAAGGTCGCGCGGAACCACTTGCCGTGACGAGACCACGTGCCCGTGAACGGCGGCCCGGCGGGGCTGATGTCGTGCGACACGAACACGCCACCACCGGCAAAGCTCAGGACCAGCCGGATCTTGTCAGGACTGCCGTTGTCCTGCCGCACGCACAACCAACTGCCGAGCAGCCCGCCGCCGTCATCGTTCGCCAGTGCCGGCCCGCTCGCCAAGCCGGCGATCGCCACACCACCCGCGGCGATTCCCGCACCCCTCATTGCCTGCCTGCGCCCCATCGCGTTCTCACTCATGATCCCCTCCCAGAGTTCGCAATTCCCTCCACGTTGCACCCGAAACCCCAACGTGGCAAGGGGAAAGCACCGTGCATGCAGTCAGTTCTCCTCCGTGATCGGCCCAGTCCGGGTGACGTCAAGGGTCGCGATGCCGCTGAGCACCTGCGCTGCGGCGTCGGTCAGCTGGGCTTGAACCTCGATCCGTCCTGCGGTGCAGCACTGCCGCGGCCGCCTGGTGACGGGTCCGCGAGGGCGCACAGTTGGTTCCGGCGGAAGCAGCGGTGTTCCCGCAGCCGACTTCTCAGGCCCGGCGAGTTCTTGGGCGGACAATCGTTACTTGCCTAGGACAACCATCTGCCGCCCGTCCCCCACCCCGGCTTCGGCCACCGCGCTGGCAAGCGAGAAGGTGATGCCGAACAGCAGCGCCTTCTGCTGATTCTCGCGACGAGGTCACGCTGAATTCCAGCCGGCCGCAAGCCCCGTTTCCCGCTCCGATACTGCACCTCGAAATATCCACCACTCGGAGGCCCTCGACGCCTCGCACCCACTTGGTGAACGTGACGCAGCGTTGTCTCGGCCTCACGAGCCCGAACGCCCACACCATTTCGCATCGTTGTTCCGAGAGCGGCCGCTCAGTTCCTGGTGGGCGGACAACGTCGTACGGCGCTGCTCCTCGAACTCCTCCTGCGAGGCGGCGCTGATCACCACGCGATGCCGGTAGTCGGTGGCATGGCGAATTCCCCCCGGTAGCGCTGCCGGGGTGGCGGCGTAGCTCACCAGGCCTGGAACACGGCGCCGGAGCTCATTCTCCAGTTCCGGGGGGTACTCGTCGGACAGCAGCCCGATGACTCCACAGACTGTGTCAACGGCACTTTTGGGCGGGGATTCGAGGGCGCCATCGCCGGCCTGAAGCCGGACCGCGGCCCGGACGAGGTTGACCCCTGTGGTGCGCTGGACACATTCGTCGATCCCGCCACCTCCGGGCCGCGCGGCAGCCTCGCAGAACACCAGCCCGCGCTCGTCGTTGCCGAAGAACTCGATGTGCGTCACCCCGTTCTGGAGGCCCAGGCCGGCGATGACAGCCGCGTTGTGCTCCAGCAGTTCGGCTCGCGGCGGATCGGTCGGCCGCAGGGTCACAGTGCCGAGGTGGTCCGACGTTCCGAAGCTTCCTGGATTGCGCAGATAACGCGACGCCGAGACGAAGATGATCCGTCCGTCCTCGACCACGCTGTCGCAGTGGTACATGGGACCCTCGATGAACTCCTCGATCTCGCCGTCCGCCGGGCTCAGGCGAAGGTCGGTCACCGCGGCCGCGACGGCCGAGTTGCTCCACGGGAGCACCCGTACTTCGGATGCACCCAGCCCTCGGCGAGCTTTGACGACGAGTCGGGTCCCACGCCACGGCAGTTCGTCGACAGAGGTGAACGCGCTCAACGGGAGGTAGCGGGGTAAGGCCGTGTAGCCGGCGGCGACCAGCCGGTCCTTCATCGTGATCTTGTCCCGGAACGGCAGAGTTTCCGCCTCGGTGGGACCGGGGAGACCGAGCACGGCCCGGACTCGGGCGGCCAGCAGAAGGTCCTTCTCGTGCAGGGCGACGATGTGTCCGGCGGAGCGGGTCGTCGCAACCCAGGCGACCACTGCTTCAAGTCTCGCCGGATCCAGCATGTCGCACACGACCACGTCCGGAAACGCGCTCGGGTCGAAACCGTCGAGGCCACCACCGAAGGTCCTGGTGACCAGACTTCGATGACTGGGTGGACCGGGAAGATACTGACCACCCGCACCGGCAGCCCACCGCAAGACATGCCGGTTCAGCATCACCGTCGTCATGGCTGTCCCTCGTCCGTGACGACGACGTCCAGGCCGAGAAGCGCGTCGACCGCTGCCGCACAGGTTTCGGTGGACTCGGCCGTCAGCCGAACCGCCCCGAGTCGATCCTTGGAGCTGCGCAGCGGGCCGACCACATCGCCCTCCGCGACGTCGACGAACCAGCCCTCAATGCCGACGCCAGGAAGCACCGGTGGCTCGGAGCGGGTGGCTCGTACCACGCCCGGTGGGGCGGTGAAGAAGACGATGGCGGCGGCAGGCGCCGTGGGTTCAGGTTCGGGCAGGGGACGGCCCAGCGGCCAGGTCGTACAAGCCAGACGCCAGTCGATGCCGACGGTCGCCCTGACCAGGTCGGCGATACCGTCGCCACCCGGCCGGGTATGGGACTCGATGATCGTCACCCGGTCCGCGCCGACCATGAGCTCGGTGTGGGCGGGTCCGTCGGTGATCCTCAGCGCTGTGAGGGCTTCGCGGACGGCCCTGCGGACAGACTCGAGCTGGTCGTCGCTCAAGGACACCGGCGGCATTAGGTGAGCGACTTCGACGAAGGTGTCCGAGGTGCGCTTCTCCGCGATCGCGACGATGTCGTGATCGCCGCCGGAGCTCATCGACTCGACGCTGACTTCCACGCCGGTGACGTACTCCTCGACGATGAACCGCCGCAGATCCTGGGTCGCCGCCCTGTAGTCGGCCGGGCTGGTCAGGAGATGAACGTCGGCACTGGCGGTGCCGTCCACCGGCTTGAGGACGGCGGTGCCTGCCTCGGCCAGGAGCTGAAGCACGCGGTCCGATTCGTGGGCCGGCACCGCCCGTACGGTCAGCCGTGGGGTGGCCGCGCCGAGGACGGAACGCATCTCCAACTTGTCCCGGGTCGCACGCACACCGACGGTCCCGAGTCCGGGAACGCCCAGGTAGACGGCCAGTCTGGCGGCGGGCAGCAGACCCTCTTCGGTCACGGAAACCACGCCGCGGATGGTGTCACCGGCCTTCATCCAGATGTCGGCCAGACCGAACAGGGCCGCTTCGTCGGTGTAGTCGCAGGTGAACAGTTCGTCGATCTGTGGACGCAGCGATGCCGTCAGCAGTCCGACCTTCGGGCCGACGAGAACCAGCGGCTCAGCTCCCTGTACCGCGGCGCGCACGATCCCTGCCGATGGACCGATGATCACAAGCGCCATCAGGGCATCACCACCCTGAGGCGGTACGCCCGGCAGGTGCGCGACGTCCACCTCATCGGCGGGCCCGCCCAGACTCGTCCTGCCCCGATCCGGGACAGGCTTCCCCGTCTCCCAGGAAGTACTGGTCGATCTCCCGGGTGTCAGGGTTGGCGTAGGCGCCGAGCGCGCGGTGGACCGGCGCGGAGTCGTAGTCGCTCAGGCGCTGCCTGATGTTCGCGCGCACCCGCGGTTCGCTGGGCGCTGGGGCGTCGAAGGTCGCCCGAGCCTGTGCGATGACTGCGATCGCGTCGCCGACGTTCCGGCTCCGACGTCGCGTGTGCCGTGGGGTGCTGATGTTCAGGAAGAAGCCCACGTCGTCGATCCACAGCGTCCAGCGTGGATCCGTGGTGTCACGCGGAGCGTGGTCCGGCCATCGGTCGGCACCCGCTGTGATCAGGTGGGCGAGGAGCTTGTCGGCGAAAGCTGCGTCGTCGTCGATGGTGACGCAGTCGTCGACATCGATCAGCAGAACTCCGGTCAACTCCGGCTCCACGCGGATGTGCGCGGCCAGTTCGCGCAGCGCGAGCAGGCAGTCGTCCAGGACCTGGCTGCCGGCTCCCGCCGCGTACGAGAAGGTGATCTGCCCCTTGTCCAGAGCCTGCCTGGCGAAGAAGCACGGAAAGCCTGGCGACGAGATGATCTCGGAGAACTGGGTGACCAACTCCTTGAGCCGCCGTTGGTCGGCGGGCAGTCGGGCGATCCCGGCGGGACGAAGCCAGCATGCGCTCGTGCCCGCCCGGGCGGGCGCGCGTCGCCGACTCGCTGCCGGGCCCGGCCTGGCCGTCGAGGCATGACGGTTCGGCGACGACGTCATCGGTCGACGAGGTCTCGGAGGAAGGACAACTTGGATCGGTACCCGGCGTCCGCCTCGATGCCGATCGCTTTCAGCTCCGCCAGGACCAGGTCCTGCAGCCGGAACAGCTCGGACTCGATGTCGTCAGGATTCACGCACGGAATCCGCCGGGACTTGTGGTACTCGATCTCGACCTGCCGCATCACGTGATCGCCGGCGACGACCTCGTCGGTCTCGATCCCGAAGAAGTGCCCGGTGGCCGTCGACTCGAGGTTCACGTCGAAGCGGCTGCGGGAGAACGCCGGCAGGCGCCGGAACCGCATCTCCGGGAAGGTCGCGGCCAGATAGCCCTCGAAGCCGCTCGGTTCCGCCTCGATCCCCCGATGGAACACCTCGCGCCGGCGAAGGGTGTCCTGCGGGAACGTCTTGTGCCGGATGACGTAGGTGCCGTCGGCCTGGGCGACGAAACCCATGTAGCCCTTCTCATGATCGGGCGACAGGATCTCGAAGGTCGTCTGGCTGTACTCCCAACGTTGCAACTCGTTCCCGAGGTCCGACACGAACCCCGGCAGGCCGTCGCGTTCGACCAGGCTGACGAAATGGTCCGCGACGGCGGCCGGAGAGGTCTCGGTGGTGAGCGTCAGCTTCACCTCGATCTCGGTGTTCTTGTGGAAGTTGGTGAACTGGTGGAGCTCGCTAGAGATCTCTCGCCGTTCGCCGGCCAGCAGTTCGAGTCCGGGCGCGATCAGCTCCTCGAGTACGACGGAGGCCCTTTCCACCTCACCGATGCGTACCCAACTCGTCCCCGAACGACGGACCCGAGTACAAGCGAAGTAGCTGGACCGAACTGTCCGAGCCCCCTGTCGTACGCCGATGAGCAGAAGGGGAACGGGCACCAGTGAAGCGCCCGCCTCCGCGGTTCGGGACAGTCGGAGCAGAGCCGCGAGTTCAGGGTGGATGGCCGCTCCGCTCCAGATCGGCAGCACCTGCCCTGGCTCCAGCCTCACGGCGGGCTCGCCGTCGCGCAGCGTCCAGAGCGTCGACGCGGCGGGAGCCGCCGAACTCAGTTGAACCGACTTCCCGTCGGTGGCCGCCGGATCGTCGGTGTCGAGCCGGAGCACGATGAACGGCTCGGACGATCTGGTGACAGTGGGGAACTGGTGTTGCGGATCGGACAGCACCAGGTACAGGCCCTGCCGCACGTCGTGGCCTGCCGCTCGGTCGCTTCCTGCCGGCATGGCCAGAGGTCGGTCTTGCGTACGGTCCGTCATGAGACTGGTGCCGTCGCCGTCGAGACGGCCTCGAAGCGTTCCGGCCAGGTCGCGTCGACGAGCGACCTCAGCTCCGCGTACGAGGAGGTGAGCTCGGCGAACTCCGCATCCGTGCCCCACCAGTGATCGTCGTTGTGGTGAATGTGGTACTTGCTCCAGTCACCGTTCCAGTCCGGCGCCTTGTCGGTCCCCCGCAGGCCGAACTCGAGCGGGTTGTTGTAGACGTACGTGCCCGGCAGCGGAACGAAGCGGAACAGCGCGACCCGGGTCACCATCGGCGCGAGTTCCTCGAGCATCCGCATGGTCTCCTGCGTCGACTCGCGGTTCTCGCCCGGGTAGCCGTGGATGAGGAACAGCTTGACGTTGATGCCGGCCTCGTGCGCCGTCCGCACGGTGTTCCTGATCTGGTCCTGCTTGATCCGCTTGCCCATGGCCTTGAGCATGCGTTCGCTGCCGGACTCCATGCCGAACTTGATCTCGATGCAGCCCGAGTCGCGCATCGACCTCAGCAGCGGCTCGTCGACCGTGTCCACTCGCGACAGGGCGGACCAGGTGAGGGACAGGTCCTTGATCGACTCGCACACGTCGGCGACCTTGCGCTTGTTGACGATGAAGTTGTCGTCGACGACGGCGAAGCCCTCGACCCCGTAGGTCTCCTTCAGGTGGATCAACTCGTGCCGGGCGCTGGCCCCGGACCGGTACTGCATCCGGGTCTGGGCGGCCGCGCAGAACCGGCACGGAAAGGGACAGCCGCGGCTCAGCATGATGTGAGCCATCTGGAGGTCCGTGGTGGACAACCGGTCGGACATCACCAGGTCCTCGGCTTCGAGCAGGTGGCGCGCGGGCAGTGGCAGGTGATCGATGTCCTTGATCATCGCGCGCATCGCCGTCCTGACCAGGCCGTCCTTGGTGTTCACGATCAGGCCCGGGACATCGACGAGTCGCTTGCGGTCCCGGACCTTGAGCAGGTCCAGGAAGGTGTCCTCGCCTTCACCGACACCGACGACATCGGCGGCGAAGTCGGCGAGGGTCTCCTCGGGGTAGAAGTTGGGATGCACACCGCCGACCGCGATGATCGGATCGCCGTCGTAATGGCTGCTGAAGCGTGCCTCCTTGGCGATGCCGTACGTCGCCGACGAGGGAACCGAGAACGCGACCAGATCCGCCCCGGAGAAGTCGAGCCGGGTGTGGGACGGGGAGACCTTCTCGATAGTGACCTCGTGCCCTTCGAGCTCGGCCACCGCGGCGAGGTAGAGCACCCCGAACGGAGGGAACTCCTTGCGCTTCTCCTTGAACCGTGCCAGGTCGTAGACCTCCGGATACACGAGCACAACTCTGGCCATGACGCCTCACCCCATCTGTGTCGTCGTTGCACCTGCCGAGCGGTCTGAACGTCAGGGGGCGTTGGCGGACGCCGGCCTTCCACCGCTCGGGTGGTGTTCGTGGCTTGAAGTCGGTCAGGTGGCTTCGCTCACCTCACGCCTGCGGTCGTCCTGCTCGAGACCGAACCGGAGCAGGACGTTGGTCCCGGTACGGGTGGCCAGGAGCAGCTCGCCCCAGTGGTCGTCGAGTGCTCGTTGCGCGGCAAGCGATCCGTCGAAGCCCGTCGGATATCCGACGTTCGGCATCGAGCCGAAGAAGGTCAGGCCGGTCGAGGTCTCGACCCGGCCCCGCAACTCCGGAAGCTGGTGGTCCTGCAGGACCTGGTTGAGAATGAACCCCGCGACAGGGAGGCCGGCGGCCCGGGCGATGTGGTACGAGCCGACCAGGGCCGGGATGTGACCCTCCTTGCCGGCCTTGGCCACCAGGACCGCCGGGAGCTGCGAGATCCGGGACGCGAAGAAGTTCGCCAGGTCGGCCTCCGGTGCGATGGCGCCGGCTCCGCCCGCCCCTTCCTGAAGGACGACGTCGCCGCGCCGCGCGCACTCACGAAACGCCAACTCGATTGCCTCGACGGCCTGCTTGCGTACGACGTCCGAGACCGCGGAGAAGTCGATCTGGTCCGCACCCGCGATCGGCACCTCGCCGGCCGGTGAGCCGGCGATGTAGATCTCGCCCTCCCCGCCTCCTTCGGAGGGGACCACCGCCACGGGTGAGTTCCACCAGGAGACCGGCTGGTCGGCGGCGTTGCAGTTGTAGAACGCGCCACGCCGCCACAGTTCCGGCTCGGGGCAGGTCGTGTCGGCGAGATTGACCACGCTGACCGGCTTGAAGGCCTGGACCTCCAGTCGCCGCGATCGCAGGATCCGGGCGAAGCCGACGGACAGCCCCGACTTTCCGGAGCCGGCTGCCGCACTCAGGATCGTGAAACCTGACGTTGTCGTGGTCATGGCGCCGGCATCACCTTTCGATGGTGTGGAGTCGGAGAAACCGCTCGGCATTAGCCGTCAGTTCGCGGATGTCGCCGCGCGAGCGTTTGTCGACGCTGCGGACTTGTTCGACCTCGACCTTGCGGCGCGGCCGGTTCCAGGTCCAGATGGCCGCGACCGAGCCGCCGACCAGGACCGATCCGCGGGCTTCACCGATGGAATTGAAAAGGCGGTCGTAGGCGTCGTCGGAGACATATCGCCGACGCGACTCGTGATATCCCTTGAGGCTCGGGTCCTCGTAGGCGGTCAGCACGGTGTGCGTCGGCGGAAGTTCAGCGGTCCGGCGTAGTGCGTCCTCGTCGGAGGCTCGCGCATACATCACAGACTCGTGAGATTCAAGCCGAATCGATGTCAATAGTGGCAAACACACCTGCAAGGCTGTTCGGGCATCGGACATTTTCACCCCGCTCCACCAGACGAAATCGCGAAAGGTGGCGGGACCGTAACATCCGAAGTATCGCAGGATCAAGCGTTGGATCGCCTCGTGATAAGACAGCCCGGGGATGGTCAGGTCGATATCCGGATGGTGATTACTGGCCAGCAGGAAAACCTTCACCTCGTGGTGCATCGAGGCCGACTCGTTGAGGGCGGAGAGGGCGCCGTCCTCCCACAACGACTTGACCGCGAGGACCGCCAGTTGCTTCGCGACCGTGCTGCCACCCCGTACCCGGTGCTCCTTGGGCACCGTCGCGACCAGCGTCCGGTACTCCACCGGACCGGTCGCCAGCACCTCGAGAGCAGCCGCTCGGTACCGGTGCCAGGCCGTGGTCGACAAGCCCTGGCGCCTGAGTTCGGCCAGGTATGCACCGCGGCGCTGGGGAAGCGTCGCGGTGTGCGCGATGAGCGCGTCCTCAGGCGTGAGAATGTGCAACGTGCGCCGCATGCACCTGAGCTTGATGAGGCTTCGCCGGGTCCTCAGGGCAGCCTGCAAATCTTCGGGGAGGAACGTCCGGTCGCGGGCATGCAGACTCACGTACGGAGTCAGCAATCGCGCGGCGTGGAGGCCCATGTGCCGCTCGGCGGCGTCCTCGGAGCCGGCCGCCGGCAGCGACCCGAACCCGTGTCTCGACAGCGTCCACTGACGTTCCTGTCCCGGTGTCAACTGAATGTGACGTGGTGACGGCATACATCACCTATCTGTGCGCTTGGGGTGGATGGGCGGACTTTAGCGCACGTCCGGCGAACCCGCAGAAGGTCAGCGTGTTCTTCGGGCTGACGATCCGCCACGAAGCGCTTAGGGTTGGCGGGCCACCTGATCTCGCACGTTGAGGAGCCCGCGCTCGTGAGAACCGACGATCATGCCGGCGAACGCCGGAACTTCCGGCTGCTGGTGCTTTCGTCGGTACTGGCGAAGCTTGCCGACTACGGATTGCTCCTGGTGGTGCCGTTGGCGGTTCTGCAGCAAACCGGGTCGGTAGCATGGTCGATTGTCGCGATTTCGCTCCGCGGCGTCGCCTACGCGGCTTCTCCGCTGATCGGCGCACTGATAGACCGTTATGACCGACGTACCGTTTATGCCGCGGCAATGGTTTTGCAGTGCCTTTGCGTTGTCGTTGTCGCGGTGTGGACGGATAATGTACTGGTTTTGTCGCTTGCGGTGTTCTTGTCCGGTCTGGGTGGCGTGACGAGTTCCATCTCCGGACAATTCGTCCTGGTTCCGGCGCTGGTACGCAAGGACAATCGGCCGGAGGCGGTGTCGAAACTCGCGTTCGCCGTCGACCTTGCCAAGCTGGCCGGGTTCCTGGTGGGTGGTGTGAGCCTCGGAGCGGCCGGCCAGAAGGTCGCGCTGGCCGTGGTGGCGTCCGGTTACGCGCTCGCCGCCACTGCCGCTTACCTTCTGCCTCGCCTGCCGGTGGAGCGCCGGAAGGCGAGGCTGTGGGCCGATCTGTTCGTCGGCTTCGGTTGGCTGAAGCAACGAGATCTCGCTTTTCTGGTCGGCACCATGGCGCTTTCCAACCTGGCGATCGGCGCGTTGGCCTCGGTGCTCGTGACGTTGCTCGGTGACCGTGACATCGATCCGACGCTGATCTCCGTTGTCCTCGCGGGAAGCCTGTTGGTGGGCGCTCTGGGTTCGAGGCTGGGATCCCGGCTTCCACGACACTGGACGGCACCCACCCGGATCCTGCTCTGCCAACTCCTCTTGGGGGGTGCGTTCTTCGTGCTGGTCGGCGCCCCGTCGATCTGGGTGCAGGTGCTGTGCTTCGGGGTCGTCGAGTTCGCCGCGGGTTTGAGCAACGTCGCTTCCATCACCTTCCGGCAGGACGTGATCCCCGCAGAGGTGGCGGGCCGGGTCAACAGCGTGATCCGGATGTTCATCGCCGGCGCGATCCCACTGTCCGGGATGATTTACGCGACCGGCGAAGGGCTGCACCTTTCCTTCTGGGGACCGGCAGTGGTCCTGGAGATCATGTCGCTGGTTGTCTGGGTGATCTTCGTCCTCCTCAGCAGGCGCTCCACTTCCGCCACGCTCCATCCCGCAGTGCATCACCGCGAAGAGGCCTGACCCCAGAGCCTCGTCAACTGCCGTCGCGCAGGGCCGGCAGGAAGGACTGCTCTGCGCAGGCGACAGACACGTCGTAGTGGCCTTGTTCGAAACCGAAGTTGCCCGCGAGGCCGCAGCAGCCTTCGTCGATGCTCTCGAAGTCGATGCCCAGCCGAGCAAGGAGCCGCCGCTGTCCGCTACGGCCGCCAGGCGGCCCGTGACGGTGACGCTGTCGGCGACTTCCTCGACAGCTTCAGCGCGGAGCCTGGTGCCACCGCCGAAACGGTCGAGGCCATGCTCAAGATCGATCTACCCGGGCCAGGGGTGCGGCCCAGGGAGTCGACTGGCGCGATGTGCTCGGCCGGTGCGCGAAGGTGAGGGAGCATCCAGTCGAAAGGGATCCTCATGAGTTCGTCATCCACCAGCCCGTCCGGACCGGAACCGTCGTCACAGCTCTCCCGATACCCACTCGCGCGTCGCGTCTTGCTCAGTGGAGCGGCTGCTGCCGCGACCGCCGTACCGCTGGGCAGCGGACTGATCCAGCCCGCTGCCGCTGCCGGTGTCCCCACCGCGGCCTCCGGCCGTACGCCCCCCGCTCCGCGAGGTGCCGGCTCGGTCTCCGGGGCTCCGCACCTCCCAGCGGGGTTCCGGGACACGTTCACCAGCCGGTACGTCGACGCCAACGGAATCCGCCAGCATGTGGTCATCGGCGGCGACGGACCGCCGCTGCTGCTCGTACACGGCTGGCCCCAGACCTGGTACGCCTGGCGCCTGATCATGCCGACCCTGGCCAAGCACTTCACGGTGATCGCGGCCGACCAGCGCGGGATCGGGTTGTCGAGCAAACCCGCCGACGGGTACGACTCCGGCACTCTTGCCGACGACCTGGTAGCGCTGATGGACGCGCTCGGCCACCAGCGGTTCGCCCTGTACGGGACCGATGTCGGGTTCCCGATCGCCTACGCCCTGGCCGCGGACCACCGAGAGCGGGTGGCTCGCCTGGTGGTCTCGGAGGCCATCCTGCCGGGCGTGGGTAACCCGTTGCCCCTGCTTGTCGACCCGGGGCGCAACGAGCGGCTCTGGCACATCCAGTTCAACCGGACCGCGGAGGTGAACGAGCGACTCGTCAAGGGACGCGAGGACATCTACTTCGGCAACGAGTTCCATGTCGCGGCCGCGAAGCCACTACCCCGCTACGCGGTCGACTACTACATCCGGATGCTCAGATCCGACCCGCACGCCTTGCGCGGCAGCTTCGGGTGGTACCGCGCCCTCGACGTCACCATTCCGCAGAACGAGCAACGCATGACCAATCGGCTGACCCTGCCAGTCCTGGCAATCGGCGGAGAGTTCAACACCCGTGACGGCATCGGCATCACGATGAAGATGACCGCGGATGACGTACAGACCCTCATCCTGCCCGGTTCCGGCCACTGGGTCGCCGAGGAGTCTCCAACAGAACTGCTGGCCGCCCTTGCTCAGTTTCTCGCCCCGTATCGCCGGGGAGCGTAGCCCGGCTCAACCAGACCTGGCCCCCACGGGTTGTGTCCTTGTCCCAGGATGTCGATTCGAGTCGAACGCCGGCCGGCGCGCGGCACTCTTTGGTGCGATTCGCGGTTACGAGCGCCATCGAGGGGTACCGCGGCGAAAGCGATTTCGACGAAGGAGACTCTGATGGCTCGCAACACGATGGCTCGCTCGATGCACGACGTGGGACTCGCCGCCTGGTTCGGCGGGACCCTGGCGAACGCGGTCGCCCTGAACGCCGCGGCAGCACAGGCCGACAACCCTGGTAAGACAGGCGCCGTGGCCAATGTGGGGTGGGACCGGTGGACGCCGGTCAACGCTGCTGCCATCGGCTCCCACCTGGTCGGGTCCGTCGGCCAGCTTGCGGGAAATGCCCCGCGGGTGGCGGGCCAGCGGGGCGTCGGCTCGATGGTGCTGGTGAAAACGACACTGACGGTGATCGCGCTTGGAGCGACCGCCTACAGCCGTGTACTGGGGAAGAAGGTCTCGGCGCAGACCGACGTACCGGCGGAGTCCGGCACCGAACCCGCACCGACCACGCCGGATGACGTCGCGGCAGCCCAACGCCGGCTGGCAATCCTGCAGTGGGCGGTTCCCGCTGTCACTGGTGCTCTGGTCGTCGTCAGCGCCTTTGCCGGCGAACAGCAACGTGCAAGCGAGGTTCACAAGGGGTTCCTGCACCGCATCCTCGCCTGATCCGACGCCGCATCCACTGAAGGGACGGACCGCAAACCGGGCTCACCCACACGCATGGGGCACGCTGACCCCCGACGGCGTGACCGGGGTAAGGTCTGCTCTCGGCCGGACGAGCGTGTCCGGCGGGGAGGATGGAACAACAGATGATGATGCGTGCTGGCTTCGCCCTGCTCGCCGTGCCACTGCTGGTCAGCTGCGGCGGCTCCGCCGAGCAGAGCGCGCCGCCACCGACGGTGTCGGCGACGGCTTCGGCGACCCCGGCACCGCGAGCATCGGCACCCGACCCGACACCATCACGAGCCGTGTCGCCGCGGCCGACCGCGCCGACCGCGCCGACTGCCACGCCACGGCAGGACGACCTTGCCCGGCTGGTCGTCCCCTCCGCCACCTTCACCCGAACGTCGTCGCGGGACTGGGACCGGCAAAGGGTCGGTCCGTTCGGCGTGGAGCGGTTCGTCAGCAAGCTGTCCGGGACACCCAAAGAGGATCGGCAACTGCTCGCCCGGACCGGATTCGTCCAGGGGTACGTCAGCATCCGCATGTCGTCTGACGACCGACGCCTGGTCGTCTACCTGTACCGGTTCCGTTCTCACGCCGGCGCGACGGCGCTCCAGAAAGGCTTCTGGGGACAGTACGAGCACGGCGACACGTTCACGGTCCGGGGCATCTCGCGCACCTGGACGGACTCAGGACTGAAGAAGGTCTCGTCTCCCACGCGCTACTCGGCAACCGCGAACGTGAACTTCGTAGTCGGCAACCTTCTCGCCCAGGTGACAGTGACCGAGTCCAGCAAGACCATCGACGGCCTCCGCCCCGACACCCGGCTCGCCGCCACCATCGCAAAGCTCCAGCACGACCTCCTCGTCAAGGCCGCCGCCTGATCCCTCACCACAGCGGTACGCCCAGCACGCTGGTAACAGCTACGCCCGTCGGGCGTCCGATTCCGACCGAATCAGAGGCGAGCTCGACGACCGAGACCTAGGGCAGCTGTGACCTACTTCCACAGCATCACGGGCGCCTTGGGTGATCGCAACCGCTATGGATCTCATCTCGCTGCGGTGCTGAAACCTTGGCCTTAGGCGTGGGTTTGAGGAGCGCCGTTATCGACAATGACCGAGGAGAACCGGGCCGCCCACGGTTCGAGTTCGACCCCGGTCGAAACCAGAAGCTGCGAGATCACCCGATACCACCCCACGACCACGATCAACTCCAGGAGTTGGTCGTCTGACCACTGACTGTGCAGTTGCGCCCAGAACTCGTCTGAGACATGGCGTCCGTCATGCAGATCATCCGCCAGGCGTACCAGCAGCCGCTCCCGTGGCGACCACACCGGATCGTCGGCCGCACCTCGTACCGTTGCGGCCAACTGAGCCTCGGTGAGTCCGAGCGGGCGGCCGAACACGACCGCATGGACGCCCCACTCGTACTCGGCGCCGACGAGCGCGGTGACGCGCGCGATCACGATCTCCCGTTCTCGAGGGTCCAGCCGTGGACGCTCCAGCAGCAAGGCACCCAACCGACCCATGCTGCGAGCCAGATCAGGGTGCACCGCCAAGGTGCGGAACAACTGCAGCGGCTCCTTCTCCGGGACCGCAGCCATGGATCTCGCCAACCATGACGCCACGTCGGGCGGGTACGGCGCCGAAAGCGGTTCGATCCGCACCGGTGATCGAATGGTCATGCGCGCTGCACCTCGTTTTCGAGTTCAGGGATGGGGGGCCAGTCGGCAGTCAGTTCGGCAGCGGCGTGCCGGCGCCCGCCCGGCCTGGCATCCTCGGACCACTTCTGATTTCGAAGCAGCCTAGTGCTTCGGGAACAGAAGCACAAGAACCAGCGGCAAGAGGTTGCCCTGGAGGATCCGTTCGTGATTCGCTTTTCGAAGTAGCCACAATGCTTCTATAATCGAAGCATGAGTAGAGTACAACCGGGATCCTCGGTGCGCGGGTCCAAGACGGGCCGGCCAGTGATGGCTGTCCTTGACGTGCTGGGGAGACGATGGGTGCTGCGCATCCTGTGGGAGTTGCGCTCGCCGGCGACGAGCTTTCGTGACCTCCAGTCACGGTGCGGAGGCATGTCCTCAAGTGTGCTCGCGGAACGCCTCACGGATTTGCGGGATATGGGAGTCGTGCACGACCTACCTGAAGAAGGTGGCTACGGCCTCACCGATCAGGGGCATCAACTACTCGAGATCATGTTGCCGCTCGATGATTGGGCCAATCGCTGGGATCGGCGGCAACGAAAAGACAACAAGTGAGCCTGACCACACGGACCGCCGCGAGCGATCGATCGCAGTGCTGATCGGACCGGAGCAGGCTCTCGTCAGAGCAACGACCACCGTCACAACGTTCGGCCACCACCGAAGCATCGCCGGCCTGGCGCCTCGCTGTACCGCACACCCGATCGGAGTAGCCGCTTCGAAACGGACCTCGATGCACGGTCCTGACGACACTTCGGCCGACCGATCTGGTGACCCGCTTCGCGGGCTTGATCCCCAGCGACCCACAAGTCGACCGCGAGTCGGATCAGATGAGGTATGCGGCCCCGATTGTCGCGGTACCACCGACTCGGACCGACAGGCCCTCAGGACCGGGTCGAGTGGTGGCTGTGACGGTGGAGGGCTCCCAGAGCGAATCGCCCATGTCGACGGCCAGTGCGGAGAAGCCCTGGTCTGCGAGATATGCGGCCAGGCAGGCGGTGCTGTTGGCGTTGGCGATGTCTTCGGGGACGCCGATCGAAGGGGCGAACATGCGCGCTGCGGCCCGCCCGTCCGGCGAGGGCGTGCTGTAGACGTAGCAGCCCAGCAGTCCCAGTCGGTCACAAGCTTCTCGAAGGTGGGGCAGGTCAGGTGCCAGTTTCCCCAGCGCCTCCCGATCGGCAACGTGCACCAGCATCCGCGGCCGTCCGACCGAGGCGATTCGACACCGGGCCGACGCGTTCGTACGGTTGAGGCCCAAGGCAAGGAGAATCGCTTCCCCCTCTCCTGTGCCGGGGACGCGCAGGTCGACGGGTCCGGGATCGAAAGCAGCTTCGTACCGACCGTTGCTTCCGGCGGCCCGGCCGAGGAAGGTCCGACCTCCAGACCGCAGACCAGCCTCGTACTCCGGCGTGCGGGCTTGTGCGGCGAGCACCGCGAGCGCGGCCACGGTGCCATGCCCGCAGGCGGGCAGTTCACCGGCCGCGGTGAAGAAGCGCAGCGATACTGCCGGGCGACCGAATCGGTCGCCCTCGGGCGAAATGAACACGACATGCGACGTGCCCGCCGCGATCGGCACCGCCCGACGCTCGGCCTCGGTCAACGATGTCTCATCGACCACCGCGGTAGGACTCCCGCCCCGTCCAGCACGCTGGCAGGCGTGGACGACCGTAACTCGAAGACTCATGGAACCTCACCAGCCTCTCGGGATGAGCACGGCGTTGCCACTCGTCTCGGGTACGCCCCGTCCAGCGGTAGCCATACGAGTGGCAACTGTACGAATCGAGCTGAGCACACATGACCGATCCTGATCTGTCCATCACCGACTACGACACCTGGGTGATGGATCTCGACGACACCCTCTATCCGCCGGACAACGGGCTCGCGGAGCAGATGAAGGCCCACATCCGCGACTACCTCCGCGCGTTCTACGGCACCGACGAGGCCGGCGCACGGCGGATCCAGTCTGATCTGATGGCCAACCACGGCACGATTCTCCGCGGCCTGATGGTCACGCGGAACATCGACCCGGCCGATTTCCTGGCCTTCGAACGACGTATCGACTACTCCGCCCTGAGGTCCGATCCGCCATTGGCCGAGGCGCTCTCGGTGTTGCCCGGCCGGAAGTTGGTCTACACCAACGGATCGGCGTGGCATGCCGAACAAACACTCAGCCGGCTCGGGCTTTCCGAACACTTCGACGGCGTCTTCGACATCCTGGCCGGCGGACTGGTGCCCAAGCCGCACCCGGACAGCTATGCGCGGTTCGTCGAGCGATATGCCATCGACCCCACCCGCGCCATGATGTTCGACGACCGTAGCGCCAACCTCGCCGTCCCATCACAGTTGGGAATGGCAACCGTCCTGGTCAGTGGGCCGGCCGGGTCCCGGCCGGCTCCGTACGAGTTGCTCGGACCAAGGCGATGGCGGACGTGGGACGTGGTCGGACTGCTTCGTTCCTTGACTGGAGAGGCGTTGAGACCTTCCACAACACAGGAAGCAATTCACCGCACGAGTAGCCCGAGTGTCAGCGAGGCGACGGCCAGTACGAGGAAGCCCAGGGCCAGACCGAACTGAGGTGAGTAGTCGCCGGCGAGAACGTGGGTGTAGACGGCGCAGACGAAGAACAGGGTGAGGCCGGCCGCGGCGGCGATCCCGATCACCGGCCCTCCGAGCAGGCCGATCAGGAGGCCGATCGCGCCGGCCGTCTTCAACGTACCGATCGGGAAGCTGAGCCACGACTCCGGGACGCCTGCCTTGCGCATGCCGGGGCGGATGGGTGGGAAGTGGAAGAGGGCGGCGACGCCCGAGAAGGCGTTGGCGGCAACCGCCAGTACGGTGATGCAGAGGTATGCGGTGAACACAAGAACTCCCATTGTCAGGTCTGCTGGGCCGCCCGAGCCCGGCGGGCTCAGGCGGCGCGACCCGCCCGGAGGCGGGCCGCGATCTCGGTCGCGCGCCCAGCCTGGTAGCGGGCGGCTTCGAGGGCGGCCTCGTCAGGAAGGCTGCCTTGGGCAGCGTGGAACGAGGTGCCGTAGGGGTTGCCGACCTGGAACTGGATGGGGTCGGTGTAACCGGGCGGAACCAGAATGCCGCCCCAGTGGTAGAAGATCTGAGCCATCGCGAGCAAGGTGCTCTCATGGCCCCCATGGCGCGTGCCCGCGGCCGTGAACCCGCCGTACACCTTGTCGGCGAGCTTGCCCTGCTGCCAGAGCGGCCCTGTGGTGTCGATGAACTGCTTGAGTTGGCTGGCCATGCTGCCGTACCGGGTGGGCGTTCCGAACAGCACGACGTCGGCCCACTCCAGGTCATCGACGGTGGCCTCGGGGATGGCGGCGGCCTGCTCGCTGTGCGCCTGCCAGGTCGGATTGCCGGCGATCGCCGCGGCTGGTGCGAGTTCGGCGACCCGGCGAAGCCTCGTCGTCGCGCCCGCCTTCGCCGCGCCTTCGATCGCTGCCTGTGCGAGCGCGTGGACGGTGCCGGTAGCGCTGTAGTAGATCACTGCGACCTTGGTCTGGTTCTGCATGGTGGAGTTCCGTCCCTTCAGTGCGTTACGTGGATTGGTTCGGGACCTGCAGGGTCGATGCGTCGCGGCAGAGGCAGAGCAGCGCGAGCACACCCAGTACGACGGCTATGACCATCGCTGTGCGCATGCCGACTGCGGTGTAGCCGGACAGCGCCCACACCGTGGTGGCAAGGCCTGGCCCCAGCGAGAAGCCAAGTTGCCGAGCCATGCTGGTCGTCGCCCCCGTGGTTGCCAGGAGCGCCTGAGGCGCCGACGACATCACCGCTGACTGGTTGGGTCCGCTGAACAACCCCGCACCGGAGCCGATGACCGCCAACCTCCAGGCGAGGTCACCAGCGCCCCACTCGGAGTTCAGCGGAAACGTGGCGAGAAGGCCGATGACGAACAAGGCGATACCCGACAACGCGGTGTGACGTCCGCTCCACGCATCGGCCAGCAATCCACCGACAGGGGCCAGGAGCAACGTTGCCAACGGGAACGCCAGGATCGCGACCCCAGCGGCCGTAGCGGACATCCCCAACGTGTTCTGCAAGTAGAACGGGATCAGGAATACCAGGATCCCGACAGCGGTAGTCTGGCCCACGAGCGCAACGTGAGGTGCTCCCACTCCACGCAACCGCAGCAACCGTCGTACGCTTTGGCTGGCGCGCATGCGTAGCCACAGGTGCAGCAACGGAAGACTCGCAAGAGTGAGCGCCAACCAGCCGAGCCCTCGACTGGCCGAGAGCGCCAAGCCACCCAGCAGCGCGAGCGCCGCCGCACTCAGTACTGCGACCTCGGCGGTCATCGGTCGATCGGGCCGGCGCAGTGGCCCGTCGGCGGGGAGTTGGGCGAGGCCGATGCAGATCACGGCCAGGCCAACGGGAACATTCAGGTAGAACGTCCACGGCCAGCCAAGGTTGTCGACCAGGAATCCACCCAGTACCGGCCCGCTGACGCCACCCAACGGGCCAACAGTCGCCACCACGCTCAGGGCACGGCCCCGCGCCTCAGGTCGTACCGCAACAGCGGCCAAGGCAGGGCCGAGCGCGAACAGGATCGCCCCGAAGAAGCCCTGTGCGATCCGGGCACCGACCAACCAGCCGAGGTTCTGGGCAAGGCCCGCGGCCACGCCGGCGAGTACGAATCCAGCGGTGGAGAAGACCAGGGCGGGCCGCTTGCCTACCCGGTCGAGCCACGGGCCGACCGGCAACGTCACTCCGAGCAGTGGAAGCAGGTACCCGAGGAGCACCCACTCGGCCGCGGCCGGAGACGCGTCGAAGTCGGCCCGGATGCTGGGCAACGCGATACCCACGATGCTCATGTCCAACATCGCCATGAACACCGCGAGCCCCACCGCGAGCACGAGCCACCAGCGATTGTCTTCGGTCCGCAAGCGGACTCCCGCTGTCGTGTCGTCGTCCATGGATCCTCCCGGGTCCTCCGCTAAACTTCACTGCGACTGCACTTTTAAACTACAGCGCCTCTGCAGTAAAGTTCAAGGGAGGAGTGTCGGTTCCACAGTTGCCGCGCTTGAGACGCAGACCTGGAAGGAACGTAGAGCCCCATGAGCACACCGATCCCGGTACCGCGGAACGCACGCAGCCGACGTACTCGGGAGGCTCTGCTCGACGCCGCCCGATCCCTGATCGAGGAGGAGGGGTTCGACGTGATGACCCTCGCCGCGGTCGCCGAGCGGGCCGGCGTCTCACCGCGCGCGCTGTACCTGCACTTCCCTTCGCGATCCGACCTGCTCGCCGCTCTGTACCGGCACCTGGGCGAGGCCGAGGACCTGGCCGCGTCGCTGACGAACGTCTGGGAACAGGAGAACGCTGTCAGCGCACTGGACGAGTGGGCTCACCACATCGCGCGATCACATCCGAGGATCTTGACCATCAGCCGCGTGATCGAGCGGGCGCGCAACGCCGACGAGGATGCGGCTGAGCTCTGGCGGCTCACCATGGCCAACTGGCTGACCAGTTGCCGCCGGCTGGCCAAGTGGCTGGATGAAGAGGACCAACTCGCTGAACCGTGGACCCGAGCGACCGCCGCCGACATGTTGTGGGCCCTGATGTCGTGGGACCTCACCGAACGGCTGACCGTCGACCGGCGCTGGTCCCGCGAATCCTACGGATGGCGCTATGCCACGATGCTGCAGGCGACCTTCGTACGGGACGGTTCCCGTCACTCACCCGCCTGAGTTGTGGACTTCGTGAGGTGCTGACACCCTGCTGACCATCACGGCGTTCAGGTCGGCGGAGCCGCTTGAGCGAGCGCAGCAGGGTGCGGCGACAATCCGCAGGAGCCTCGCCGACTTCGGTGGAACACAATGCTCCGACGATGACGGCCTGCCTGACGCCGGTGGCGACCGCTTCATGGACACCGCGGCGGATCAGGGCTTCGAGCCAGTGCGGCGCTCCAGGGTTTCGATGACGGTTGGGCAGACGTCGATCTCGTAGAGCCTTTCGACGCTCTGCATCCCGCCCGGGCTTTCCGCGTTGATCTCCACCACCTTGTCGCCGATCACATCGATGCCGACGAAGTACATGCCATCGGCCACGAGTTTCTCGGTCATCGCTTCGACGATGCCGAGTTCCACGTCACCGATCTCGAGCGGGACCGAGCGTCCGCCCGCGCTGATGTTGGCCCGCGGGTCGTTGCCCGTGGGCACTCGCCGGAAAGCGGCCGGCTTCCCGTCGCGCTCGAGGATCTGTCCCTCGAGCAGGAAGATCCGGGCATCGCCGTACTCGCCGCCGTCGACGAACTCTTGAACGACCGCGTAGCCGTCCTGCAGTACCGCCTCCGTGATCTGCGCGAGGTTCGCCTCGCCCTCGTCCTCGATCATGAACACGTTCCGGCCCTTGGCTCCGTACAGGGGCTTGACGACGGAGTGGCCGACCTCGCCAACGAATCGCTCGATCGCTCGCGGGTCGCGCGTCACCAGCGATCGCGGGCGGATCTTCTCGGGGAACTCCTCCAGATAGAGCTTGCTCGTTGCGCGGATGAGGGACATCGGGTCGTTCACCACCGTTACGCCCCGAGCCTTGAGCATCTGGCCGAAGACGACACCCAGTGGACTTGCCCACGGTCGTTTCTGCAGATCGTCGATCGATTCGTTTCGCAGGAACAAGGCATCGAGGTCGTCCATGACGAGCCGTTCGGCGTCGCGCTCCTTGATGCGCTCCATGAAGGCCTCGAGCGTGTCGTCCTTCCCGAACTCGGCGGCCTGAGCCCGGGCCACCAACTGCCCATCACTTTCCCCGAGCTCGACATCGCCGACCCCGACGTACCAAACCTCATGCCCTGCCTGTACCGCGGCCCTCGCCAGCCGCGTAGTCGTGTACTCGTCTACCTCGGTAGCTACATCGTTGACGAAGAAGGCAAGCCTCATGCCGACACCTCTCCTTCGTACAGATCCGTGACCGCCAGGCCCGCGCGCAGTCTGTCGAGGCGCTCCTGGGCGCCGGGCACGTCGAGCCAGCGTGGACGGACCCACGGTGCTTCGAGCACCTCGCGGTCGAGCAGGTCCTGGATCAACGGGATGTGGTCCAACGCGAACTTGCCGACAAGGAGCACCTCGAGGCTGCTGCCCTCCGCGAGGGCTTCGAGCAGGCGCGTGATTCCGCGAAGGTAGATCGCGTCCTTCACGTTGCCGCCCCCGACGACGACCCGGATGGCAATGGTCCAAGCGGTTTTCGTCGGGATCCGATGGTCTGCCCGTAATGATTCGAAGATCTCGAGGAAGTCGGCGCCGTCGAGCATCTTGCCGATGGCAACAACCCTCGCCGCGAGCACGCGGAGTCGCCGCGGGTCCAGTCCGCCGGTCAGGTACTCGGCGAGGACGGCAAGGCCCTCCTGGGTCTCGTCGTAGCCGGGCAGTCCGATCGTCAGCAGCGTCAGGGGTTGCCTGGCGCCGTTCTGGTAGGTGACGACATGGGTGCCGACCTCGTGATGCAGCAAGGGCTCGACGCGGTCTGCCCTGAAGACGGCGGTTTCGGGGATGAGCAGCCGCCCGAACGACACCATCAACTCGGAGATGTCGTCGCGCACCGCGATGTGCGCCGGGAAATCCGGATACACGGCACGGTATCGATCGAACTCCGCACGAGCCGCCTCCGCGAACGCCCCGGCCGTAACGGTTCGGGTGCTCGGAGCTTGGGCTGGGATGATCCTCAGCAACTCCTCCGCAGCGGACGCGAGAGGCTGGGCGATCCCTCCGTACAGCTGCAGCGACCCGTACACGAACCGTGAGGTGTCGCGATCCTCCAGGACGGTGATCTGCCTGGCTATCTCGTCCCGCTTCGCCCGCAAGAGTGTGTGCAGCGCAGGGTCGGTGACATTCTCGACCTCGAGGCTGTAGAGGTCACGTCGCACCAGGTCCGGCTCGAACTCCAGCGGTCTGAGCCGGAGCGTGGGGACCGTCCCGAAGTCACACCGTTCGAAGTCCGCCCATGCCTCGGCTGCGTTGACCGGCGTGGTGTTGAGCAGCAGGTTCAAGCTGCGCTCGATCTCAGTGAGGCGGGCGTCGATGTCCAGAGCGGGCGCAAGCTGCTGAGTCGGTGAGGTCACCTCGACAGACGTACCCACCAACCGTTGCAGGCAATCCCGGCTCGGCAGCCGTCCGCCGACGAGCGGCCGGACAACCGCTATCCCAGTGTTCCTAGCCGAGTCACCTACCCATGAGTTACCACAAGCCGTGACACCGCGATCACAGTGATTGGCCGCAAACACCAAAAAACAAAGGAATCCCGAGCGACTCTGCGGTCCGCATCGGCGAGAGGCAGTCCTTGGCGGGACGACCAAGCACCGCCCCAACTGATGGGTCACGCGACGGCGGTGCCGGCGATGTGGGTATTGAACGGCAGGAAGAGCGAGTGGATTCGGTACCGCTCGATTTCCACACTGGAGAAGCCCGCCGACTCGATCGCGCTCGCCAGATCGCGCTCACAGGAGCAGCCTTCGAACGCCCACGCCCACGGCCGGCGCAGCGCACGCTGCATCCACCGCGTTGGCGTGTGTTTCCTCGCCACGACATGCTCGGCGAAGCTGAACCGTCCACCCGGCCGCAGTACGCGCCGCACCTCGGCGAACACCGCGGCCGTGTCCCCCACGGTGCACAGGACGAGGCTGGAGATGATGGCGTCGGCACTCGCGTCCGGCAGGTCGATACGCTCAGCGACGACCTGGCGGATCTCGAGGTCGACTCCTCGCTTGGCCGCCGCACGCCGGAGCCGGGCGTGCATGAACGGGTTCGGCTCGATCGCGATCAGTCGCGCCCCCGTCGGCAGGTAGCGCAGGTTCGCGCCTACACCAGACCCCAACTCGACCACGGTCTGAGGTAGCCCGGCGAACACCGCCCTCTTCCGCTTGTGCATGTGCAGATTGATGTAGCCGCCCATGACCGCGAAGAACACCGAGTTGAACCGACCGCGAAAGGGGTGCGGGTCGAACCCGTCGATCGCATCGCGGTGGACCACCGAACTCGTCATGACGTCATCTTGACGCCACCAGAGGCGCCGAGTCAGCCGTGGAAATACCGCACATCAGCCTGTGGGTACGAGGCGACGTACCACGCCGCTATCTGCGCCCGAGAGCGAAAACCCAGGCGCAACCTGATCCGTTCCACGTGCGACTCGGCCGAACGCTCGGTGAGGACCAACTCCTCGGCGATCTGACGATTCGACAGACCTTGGGCCACGAGCGCCGCGACCTGCACCTGCCGCGGTGTCAGGGTGCGCCGCGCCGTCCGCTGCAGCCTCGGTAGTCCGAGACCGGCGCGAATCTCGTTGACGAGACCCTCCGCATCGCCGGCGAACGGCACGTGCGTCCGTCCCGGCAACACTTTCAGGGTCGCGCCGGCGATCCCGTCCGCCAACCGCTTGCCCTCGGCGAGCGGCGCGGCGCGATCGTCAGCACGGTGGATCACCGTGGTCTGCGCACGAATGCGGCCGAGATCCTCGCTCACGTCGATCTCGTAGCAGGTTGCGAGCAACCGCCGTGCCGTCGCGGAGGACGCTGACTCACGTTGGTAGGTCGAGAAGGTGGCGCGGAAACCGGCGTCGGCGTCGGGCGCGAAGATCTCCGTGAGGACATCAGAAGCGAATCCCCAATGCTGATCGACGAGCCCGAGCACGTGGTGGCGAACAGCCGGCGCCGCCAGCTCATCACCCTGCACCCAGCCGCCGTACAGCACCAGCCGATTGACCGACTCGGGGTGGCGAGCCGCGAATCTCGCCGCGAGCGGTGCTCCCAACGAGGCACCGATCAGATCAAATGCGTCCATGCCAGCCGCCGCGGCGACCGCGCGGATGACCTGCAGTTCGAGTTCGACGAGGTCGGAACGGTCCGTCGCCTCCGACAGCCCGCACCCGGGACGGTCGTAACGGACGAGCGTGCGCCCGCTCGAGAGACCCTCGTAGAACAGGCGCTCCGCGGGTATCGCCCAACCGAGCTCAAGATGGGACACCCACCCCGGCACGTAGAGCGCGAACGGACCCGAGCCGACGACCGCGAACCGGATCGCGGTCCCATCGAGCAGGGTCGCCGTGCCGAGGCGTTGCTCCACGGGCGAGATTGTGGCACAGCGGCCGGCCGACGAAGGTGGCTTCGTGATGGGAGGGTCCGGCGTAGTCATCCGTTCACTGGTTGAACTGAACGCCTGAGGGCTCTTCGGACGCGGGCTGCAGGGCGCGGGAGGTCTTCCGGGGCCGCGGCCAGCACGGGATGGTTGGCGCTGACGACACCGGTGGCTGGACTGTCACATCCGGATTCCAGCTGATCGCCCGTCTCCCTAGCCCGGTCGGCACCAGCAAGTCGATCGCGGTGGGTGGTGGCCCGCTGCTCTGGAGCAGTACATTGCCCGGCACGGCAGGCCTTCGAGGGGAGAACAGATGAACTTCGTCGACGAAGGGGCCGCGATCGCTCCCGGCATCATCGCCTTACGCCGCGTGCTGCACCAGAACCCCGAGCTCGGGCTGGACCTGCCGAAGACTCAGTCGATCGTGCTCGACGAACTGTCTGGGCTGCCGCTGGAGATCACCATCGGCAGGGAGCTGACCTCGATCGTCGGTGTGCTCCGAGGTGAGCATCCCGGGCCGACCGTGCTGCTGCGGGGTGACATGGACGCGCTGCCGGTTGTCGAGAAGACCGACCTGGCATATGCCTCGACGAACGGCAGCATGCATGCCTGCGGCCACGATCTGCACACCGCCGGACTGGTCGGTGCTGCTCGCTTGCTCAGTAACCATCGCGGCGAGCTGCACGGCAACGTCCTGTTCATGTTCCAGCCCGGCGAGGAAGGACTGGGCGGTGCCGGGCGGATGATCAAGGAGGGTCTGCTGCAGGCCGGCGGCGAGAAGCCGGTCGCCGCGTACGCCGTCCACGTCTGGTCCCAGGCAGCCAAGGGCCTGTTCATGACCCGGCCCGGAACGATCATGGCCGGCTCCAACCAGCTCCACATCGTCGTCCGCGGCAAGGGTGGGCACGGCTCAGCGCCACACACCACGGTCGATCCCGTACCGGTCGTCGCCGAGCTCGTACTGGCCCTGCAGACCTATGCCACCCGCAAGGTGAACGTCTTCGATCCGGTGGTGATCACGGTGACGCAACTGGCCGCCGGGATGGCGCTCAACGTCATCCCTGACACCGCGACCCTCGGCGCCTCCGTCCGCACCCTCTCGGACGCGACGTGGGACCAACTGGCCCGGGAGCTGCCGCTACTGGCCCAGGGAATCGCCTCGGCGTACGGCTGCACGGTCGATGTCGACTTCAGCAAGCAGTACCCGGTGACGGTGAACGACGTGGACAGCACTGCCGGGGCGACCAGCGAGCTCGCGAAGCTGTTCGGCGCCGAGCGGTCCCTGCCACTGGAGAATCCGCTGATGGGCTCGGAAGACTTCTCGCTGGTACTGAAGGAAGTGCCAGGGACCTTCATCATGCTGGGTGCACGGCCCGATGACGTCGGCGAAGACGGACCGTCCAACCATTCGAGCGAGGTTCGCTTCGATGACGCAGTACTCGGTGATCAGGCCGCCGCGCTGGCTCAGCTGGCCGCGAGCAAATTGACCGCCGCTGCCCGGTAGACAGATGGGCTTTGGAAGTACGTACATCCCCCGTCAGGCGAGGTGGGCGTGCAGCTGGGACAGTGCGGACGCGGACAGGGCGGTCAACAGGAGAAGGCGGGCCTTCGAGGCGGGAAGGGCGCCGGCCATGAGCGCGCCGGTACGGACGAGGTCGACGCCCCCGCCCGCGCCGTAGATGGCCGCGGTCGGGCCACCGGTGCAGCGGCTGGTGACAAGGACCGGGAGACCGGCCGCGGTGGTGGCTCGGACCTCGTCCAGGAGCCCGGGCGTGGGGTTGCCGGCGCCGAGGGCCTCGAGAACGACCCCGCGAGCCCCGGCCGCACGGCAGGCAGCCAGCTGGACTCCGTCGGCGTCGACGTACGAAGTGATGATGTCGACGCGCGGCAGTGGTGTGCGGAGTCCGGCGAGGTGAAAGCCGGGTGGCCTGATCGGCGTCGACCAGAAACGCACGATCCCGCGCCGTACCTCGCCGACCGGGCCGCCGCTGAACGAACCGAACGCGTCCGGGGCGAGCGTGTGGACCTTGATCACCTGGCGTGCAGCGTGGATCCGGCCGTCCATCACGACCAGTGGACCGAGCCCGCGCGCCGCCGGTGAAGAAGCAACCAGTACCGCGTCGGCGACGTTTCTCGGGCCGTCCGAATCCACCTCGCCCGCGTGCCTCTGCGCTCCCGTCAAGACCACCGGCACCTGCTGCTCTTCCGGAGTCAGCAGGTCCAGCAGATAGGCGGTCTCCTCGAGTGTGTCCGTGCCGTGCGTGACGACGAGGCCGTCGTGACGGGTGGCCTCGGCCAGAATCTGGGTGACGAGTTGCAGGAGGTCAGGCAGCGAAAGGGCGAAGCTGTGACGGCGCATCAGTTCCCGGACGGTGACGGGCTCCGGGAGGTCGGCAATGCCGGCCAGGGCGAGACCGCCGACGCTGACGCTGACCGAGCCGTCTCCCCTGGGCGTTGAGGCGATGGTTCCACCCGTGGTGAGGATGCGGATGGTCAACGGTTCTCCAGACTGCGCGCTGCCACCGGCAGAGAACTGCTGCGCCGTCCCACCAGATAGTAGAGACCACCGGCCACCACTGATCCCGACAGCCACGAGAAGTCCGTGTTGTTCGCCGCGACTGCCAACGGCCCCTGCATGGCAGACACCAGCCCGTACTGCCAGGACCACCCGGCGACCAGTCCGAGGAACAGACTCACCAGTGCCCCCTTGTTCCACAGCCCGTACGGCGACGTAGCGGCGTACAGGCTCGGAACATCGAGGTGTCCGCGGCGGAGGATGAGGTAGTCGACGCCGACGATCGCCGCCCAGGGGCTGATCCACACCAGGATCGACACCATCCAGTTGTCGAAGGCATGCGCGAAGCTGTCCGCCTGGACGAAGACCAGCAGCACGCCTGAGGCCACCAGGCCGGCCGCCAGCGTCACCTTCCAGCGAGCGACCCTGATCCCGATGGAGAGGACGGCGAGCGAGCACGAGTAGAGGTTCAGGATGTTCGTGGCGACCGGACCGTGCATGATCAGCAGGAGCACCGGCAGAGCCATGACGCCGAAGGTGCTGATCACCAGCGCGGACGGATCACTCCCGGTGCCCGCGCTGGCGAGACAGGCGCCGAGTGCGGCCAGCCAGACGGTTGGCACGTACACCCCGAGCGCGGAACTCCAGAAGACCGACTTGCTGGACGCCTCGCGCCGGACGAAACGGCTGTAGTCGGCCGAGTAGGGCAGCCAACTGAGACCCCAGCCGACACCGATCGCGGTCATCAACTGGGTGACAGCGGTGAGCTTGTCACCCGGATTGACAGCTGTCGCGGCAGTCCAGTGGAGTTCCGCCTGGCCGAGCGCCAGCACGGTCATCACAGCCATCACCAGGACGGTCAGCGGCACGGTGTACTTCTCAAAGCTGCGGATGGCGTAGAAGCCGTAGAGTGCCAGACCCAACTGGGCCGCCATGATGAGCGCCGCGACCAGGTACTCGAGTGCAAGCCCACCATGCAGACCGAGCTTGGCGAGGATGGCCATCACCAGGTCGAGCACGACCCACGTGTTCACTCCCACCCAGGCCATGGTCAGCACGCACTGGACGATGCCGGGGATGATGGCGCCCCGGCGACCGAACGGCGCCCGGCCGAGCACCATCTGATTGACGGCGGTGCGGTGGCCGATCACGTTGAACAGGCCGAAGACCGCGCAGCCGACCAGGTTCCCGGCCGCGATCACGATCAGGGTCTCCAGCAGGCTGAGTCCCAGGGTGATGCCGAGCGCGCCCAGCACCCAGTTGATCGGTGCGAGGTTCGCGCCGGCCCAGATCCAGAACTGCTCCCTTGGCGTGGAGTCCCGTCCAGACGGCGGGATCGGCTCCACACCGTGGGCATCGAAAGGTACTGCCTCGGTTTCGGCGCTGCTCATGACGACTCCAGGGGCTTGTGGCCTGCGACACACGGCCAAGGTGATGGCTTAGGAAACCAGGCGGGCCTTTCCGAGGTCAGTGGATAAATCTCTAGTGAAATCGCAGAGGCATGGATATGTTCACATCATGCTCAGTCTTGCCGCACTCCTGCAGGATTCCTCTCTGGAGCTCGAGCTGCTCGTGGCCGGCCCCACGGGGGAACTTTCGCGCGAGGCGCTCTGGGTGCACAACACCGAACTGCCCGACCCCTCGCCGTACGTGCGAGAGGGCGAGATCGTGCTCACGAACGGGCTGTGGCTGCACGAGACGACCCCGGCCGACTTCACCCGGAACGTACGCCGGGCCGGTGCCGTCGGCATCATCTTCGGCCTCCGGGAGCAGACGTCAGAAACCCCGCCGGACCTGATCGACGCGTGTGAGCAGTTGGGCCTGCCGCTGCTGGAGATCTCCGTCGAGGTGCCCTTTACGGCGGTCACCCAGGCGGCTTCGGCGATGCATGCGGATCAGCGCCGAGATGCTCTGGTCGGCATGGTGAGAC
The DNA here is from genome assembly GCF_039530625.1 of Kribbella sancticallisti. Classification (NCBI taxonomy): domain Bacteria; kingdom Bacillati; phylum Actinomycetota; class Actinomycetes; order Propionibacteriales; family Kribbellaceae; genus Kribbella; species Kribbella sancticallisti. The sequence goes on from NZ_BAAAOS010000070.1 coordinate 111,296, forward strand.
GTGGTGACGCCCTGGCCGCGGCGATCTCGCACGGCGCCGGCGCGTCCGGAGTACTGGCGGTGCTGAAGAGAGAGCACGATCTGCCGCTGGTGGTCGTCGACCGGATGGCTCGTTCGCTGGCGTCGGCGGGAGCGGAGCTGTCGCAGGAGCAAAGACGCCGGGTCGCCGAGGGACTGGCTCGGCATCCACCGCCCCTGGAGGTCGACCTGGGCGGTGAGGAGGGTCGGGCCACGCTGTTCCTGGTCGGCGCGGTGGGAGATACCGATGCCGCGCTCCTCTGCCTGAAGCCCGTCTCCGAACTGACTCGCCAGGAGCAGGAGGCACTGGAACAGTCGGCGCGGTTCCTGAGCCTGGAAGTGGCGAAGCAGCAGGCCGTACTGGCGATCGAGCTGCGATTCGCCCATGAACTGCTCGACATGATCCTGTCGGGAACACAACGCGCAGCGGAAATACCGGACCGGCTCCGGGCTTTCGGAGTCGACCCGACCGGTGAGCTCGTCTTGCTGACAACAGCCTTCGCGGACGGTGACGAGTCGACGCTGCCGGGATTGTCCGACGCGGTGGCGGGCTTCTTCCTGGACCAGAGCCTCGCGGTGGTGGTAGCCGCGGGAAGCCAGGACGTTGTGGCCGTACTGCAACGGCCCCGCCAACAGCACCACGAGCTCGCGGAGGCGCTGCTACGAGCGATAGCGAAGCGGTTCCCCGGCCGACGTGCGGTAGTCGGCCTGGGGGAACCCGCAGCGACAGCACAAGCGCTACGGCAGCCGCTGATCCAGTCACGTGAGGCATGTCAGGTGCTCAGGCGTCGACAGGGTCAGACTGTGGCGTCCTTCAAGGACCTGGGGACTCACCGGCTCCTCTTGGGCCTCCAAGACACCGAGACCCTGCGCAGCTTCGCCGATGGCGTGTTGCAGCCGCTTCGCGAGTACGACCGTCGCCGCGATGCCGAACTGGAGCCCACCCTGCGGGCCTTCCTCCAGTACGACGGCCAGTACGCCGCCACTGCGTCCGCGCTCTACGTTCACGTGAACACGTTGCGCAACAGGCTCGCCAAGATCACCGAACTCACCGGACGCGACACTGGCCGCACCGAAGACCGAGTGGACCTTTACCTGGCCCTTGAAGCCGACGGGCTGGCTCAGGGATAGACAGCAGGTAGCGACACCGGCCGCACTGGCAGGGACGCGTCAGCCCCAGCCCATACTGCGATGTCGCGGCACCGGGCGAAGCTGACATCACCGCACGATCCAGGTCCCACGGAGCCGCGCCGGTGAGCCCGCCCGCACGGTCTGGACCGACCCGACGCCGGGGACCAGGGAGACTACCTCGGTCACCGGAGACGAACCCTGTCGGTCACTGCGGTGTTCTCGATGAGTGGCGCTCCCGCCGCGCAGGCCAGTGACGTTCCACCCCCGATCTCAGGCGCTTGATGTCTGACGCCCGGTCTTCGAGTTTGCCCGTACTCCGCAAGTCGTTGCCAAGAGCACCAAATGCGCGGTCTTGCCGTCGCCAGGCCGAACCCTAGGACGACCTCGCGTTGAGCTACGACTACAACCTGGCACCCGCGTCGCACGACCCCGCGCTGTCGGTGACTCCGCTGTGGCAGGGCAGGTGGAGCCTCGCGGTGCCTTCTCGATCTGGGCGTACGACGGGTACCTCGGCCGACGTGCTTGGAGCCTTCGCCGACCGCGACTGGATCGTGAACTCCCGCAACACCGGAGACGAGCAGGTCGTCCGTACTCTCGCAGCCCTGGCCGGCTTCGAGCCCCGCATCACCCAGCGCGCGGACAGCCTCTCCCTCGTCCAGGACATGATTCTCGCCGGCCTCGGCGTCGCCCTTTTACCGGGCAGCTACCCCAAGACCACCGGCATCTCCCTGCGCCGCCTCCCTGACCCCGAGCCCCGCTTGCGAGCCCACGCCCTGACCCGCCGCGGCCGCCCCACCTGGCCACCCCTGCGCCTGCTCCTCACCCTCCTGAGTTCCCGACGTTGACCGGCAGGACTGATCACGGTGCGGTTGTCGGTAACCCAGCCACGTCTGCGCGGAGTTCCGGCTGTACGGATCTGGACTGGCGGCCGACGCTAGGCCGAGGTTGCTGTGTCCTGGGGCAGGATGGTGGGGATTTCTCTGCGGGAGGTGATGCCGAGTTTCGAGAAGACCTTCCGGAGGTGCCAGTCGACTGTGTGTGGGCTGATGAACAAGCGGGCGCCGATCTCCGGGTTGGTCAGTCCGTCGGTGGCGAGTCTGGCGATTTGCGCCTCCTGGGCGGTGAGGGCCGTGTGCGTCGCGGCGGCGCGTTTGCGAACCTTTGCTCCCGTGGCCTGCAGTTCGCGACGCGCTCGTTCGGCGAACGCGTCCGCACCGATCTCGCTCAGCATCTCGTGGGCGACGCTCAGCGGCGTACGAGCGTCCTCGCGGCGGTTCTCGCGGCTCAGCCACTCGCCGTACAAGAGGTGCGCGCGCGCCAGGTTTACCCGGACCCGGGTTCGGGAGAGTCGCTCGATCGCCTCACGGTAAAGGGTCTCCGCGGCGGCGCCCTCGCTCAGGAGTGCGCGCGAGCGCGCCTCGACTCCTAGCGCCCAGTCAGTGCCGCTGGCCTGTGTCACCTCCGTGAGCTGCTCGAGCGCGCCGGACGCCAGCTCGGACGCGCCGCTACGTACTGCGGCCTCGACCAGCTCGGCCAAAGCCCATTGCGGCGCGCCGAACTCCTGCTGGTGTCTGGCTGCCGCTTGGGCCGCGGTCGCCGCATCCTCGTACTGCGCGAGGCCGTTGCAGAGCACCGCGTGGTGGCAATGTGCGACGGTAACTCCGAGCCCCTGGCCATGCAGCGCGGCCTCGCTGAGCGTGGCGTCGATCAGCGTGCGTGCCTCGCGCTCGCGGCCACGGACGGCAGCCAAGGCGAGAGCCCCGAAGGGCGGCTGGTTGCTGCCGGTCGCCGCGCTCACTGTTCTTACCTCCTCGATGACCGACGACGCCGCCGCCAGATCGCCGGCGAAGACGTGCACGACTGCGCTCGAGTCGAGTGCAAGGGGAAGCTCGCTGAGCGCGCCGGCCTCACGAGTGATCGCCACGTGACGCGCCGCGACCGTGTGCCATCGCTCGAGGTCCCACAGATCCGCCGCGATGACCCCGGCAAGCAAGAGCCAGCGCAGCGACTCCTGGATGGGGACATCCTCGTCACAGAACGCCGTGAGTACTCGCTCGATCATCGGCACCGAGGCCGCGTAGCCGTCCGTGAGACGCACGGCAAGGGCATCCAGCAGCTGGTCGGTCGCGCGCACAAGCTGCGGCGGCGGCGCCCCGCGCGCTGCCTCGCCCACCTCCCGCCACCCTGGGTCGCGCGCGAGGTGGCCGGCGAATATCACCGCCGCGACCGCTTCCAAGTAGGTGTCACGAGCGAGCCCCACGTCGAGCTGCTCGAGTCGGCGGGCAGCAGCGACCAGCAGCGGAGGGGCCTCCTTGCCACGGCCCTGCGCGAACGCGATCCCCGCATGCAGTACGTCGATCCGCGCGCGCGTGAGCTCGTCGGGCAGTCCGGCCTTCGCCGTGGCGAGGAGAGCGGCCGCCGGCTCGAACGCCCCGGCCTGGAATTTCGCTTGGGCAGCCTCCACCGCGCGCTGCGAGCGGCGGGCCGGATCTTGCGTCAGGTCTGCCGCGCGCTCGAGGAACGCGGCCATCGCCGCGATGCCGCCGCGAGCCTGGGCCCGCGCCGCCGAACGCTCGAGTTCCGCGGCGACGGCCTCGTCCGGGCCTGGCGCGGCTTGCGCACGATGCCACGCCCGGCGATCGGGATCGACGTCGGCGTCGATCGACTCCGCCAGCGCGCGATGTGCCGTCTGCCGGTCCGTCAGGGAGGTCACTCGGTACACCGCCGAGCGCACCAGCGGATGCCGGAAGCGCACCTGGGTACCAAGCGTCATCAGTTCCGAGGCGTCGGCGTCGGACGCGGCGGCGTCCACGTCGATGCCGAGCCGCTCGGCCGCCCGCCGCAACAACCGCACGTCGCCGACCGGCTCGGCGGCCGCGGTGAACATCAGGCGGCGAGTCTCGGCCGGGAGCGACTCGACCCGGCGGAGGAACCCCCACTCGATCTGGCTCCACACCGGCCGCGCCTCCGGTTGCCCGAAGCCGCCGGCCATCTCCGCCGCGGTCCAGCCGCGGGGCAGCTCGAGCAGGGCCAGCGGGTTGCCGTGTGACTCGGCGACGATGCGGTCGCGCATCCGCTGGTCGAGCGGACCGGTGACGACCGAGTCGAGGAGCGTTCGGGAGTCGCGCTCAGGCAGCCCCTTGACGGGCAGCTCGGGGAGGCCGGGGAGAGTCTTGTCCGGCGTGGGTTCGCGGACGGCGAAGACCAGCAGGACCGATTCCGCGAGCAGCCGGCGGGCGACGAACTCGAAGGTCAGTGCCGATGCGTGATCAATCCACTGCGCGTCGTCGATGAGGCAGACCAATGGCTGGTTCCCGCCGGCGTCCGCGAGGAGGCTCAGAGCGGCCAGGCCGACGAGGAAGCGGTCGGGCGCGGTCCCCGTACGCAGACCGAACGCCGTGGCGAGCGCGTCTCGTTGAGGCTCGGGGAGGTGGTCCAAACCGGTGAGCAGTGGGACACAGAGCTGGTGCAGGCCGGCGTAGGACAGCTCCATCTCGGACTGGACTCCGGCAGCCCTCACGATGCGGCATCCGGTCGAACGTTCGAGAAGGTACTTCAACAGTTCGGTCTTCCCGATCCCCGCCTCGCCGCGCAGAACCAGCGCGGCACTGCGCCCCGCTTTGGCGCCCCCCAAGAGCCCGTCGAGGGCCCGACACTCGTCTCCCCGCCCGATCAATCCGGACCGTGATCCGCTGAGTGTCACCGCAAGCCTCCCGGCGTCGAGAATACTCCGGCCGCGCCCGGGTCGACAGGCCCTCGTACTTACCTCGAGTGGCTTGCGTGAAGCTAATGTTAGTGACTAACATTAGCTCTGTGAGCAGTCGTGCTGAGCAGACCCGGATCCGTTTGTTGACGGCCGCGTTGCGGTTGTTCGGTGAGCGGGGGTACGACGCGGTGGGGACGGCTGAGATCGCCGCTGAGGCCGGGGTGACCGAGATGACGTTGTTTCGGCACTTTCCGAGCAAGGCGAGCCTGTTGGTCGACGATCCGTATGACCCGGCTATCGCAGTGGCCATTCGCGAGCAGCCCAGAAGCGTCGACCCTGTTGCCAGGGCGGCGCGTGGCGTGCGGGCGGCTTGGCGGGAGATTCCCGCGCCGGACAGTGAGGATGTCAGGATTCGGTTGCGGATTGTGGCGCAGACGCCGTCTCTGCGTTCCAGTTTGGCCGCGGGAACAGCCGCTAGTACGGAGGCCATCACGGAGGCCTTGGTGGCCGGCGGTACGGAGAGGCGGGACGCCGCTGTTGCCGCGGGGGCGGTGATGGGGGCGCTCAACGCGGCGCTCCTCGAGTGGAGTTTGACCGAGGATGGCGGGCTCGGTGACGCCATCGAGAGCGCACTCGACCTGCTGGAGAACCGGCATGGCTGAGTACGCGATCGAGGCCGAGGGACTGATTCGGACTTTTACCGGCGGCGCGGGCGTCAAGGGAGTCGGGCTGCATGTCGGCCCCGGTGAGATTCATGCACTGGTCGGGCTCAACGGGGCCGGGAAATCGACTTTGTTGCGGCTCATGCTTGGGATGCTCGCTCCGACGGCGGGAAGCGTCAGGATTGCCGGCAGACCGCTTGCTCAGACCGACTGGTCCGCCGTTGGGCATCTGGTCGAGTATCCGTTGGCCTATGGCGAGCTAACGTGCCGGCAAAACCTGAGCCTCAGTGCGCGGTTGCACGGCGTACCGGCTCACCGGGTCGACGAGATGGTCAGCGCCGTCATCGCCGAACTGCGTCTGACCGAGTACTCCGATCGCCGCGCCGGCAAGCTGTCGCTGGGGAATCGTCAGCGGCTGGGTCTCGCATCGGCCCTGCAGCACCGGCCGTCGGTGATCATCCTCGACGAGCCGACCAACGCGCTCGACCCGTCCGGGGTCATCCTCCTGCGTCAAGCACTGCTCGCCCGCGCGGCCGCCGGAGCCGCCGTGCTCGTCAGCAGTCACCATCTCGACGAGGTCGCCAGGATCGCGAACACCATCACGGTTGTGAACTCCGGCCGAATCATCGGGGCACTTGACCCGCACGGGACCGACATCGAGCGGTCGTTCTTCGACCTGGTCCTCGCCGATGACGAGGCGACGGCAGCGGCAGCGGAGGTGGCGACACGATGAACGCCGCGCTGGTGACCGAGTACAGCAAGTTCGTTCGAGCAATGGTGCCGAGGGCAACAACTCTCCTGCTGGTCCTGGGCATCAGCCTGATCTGCTCGGCGATGCTGCTGGCAACGGACACCGACGACCCTCAACTCGCCGCCAAGCTCGGACCGCTGCTGGACCCGGGCGGCTGGAACGGCTACTTCACCCTCGCCGCACAGGTCACCGCGGCGGGCGGTCTCATCGGGCACGGCGCGGTGCTCAGCTGGATGTTCGGCCGCGAGTTCGCCGAGGGCACGATCAGCGGTCTGTTCGCCCTGCCGGTGTCCCGCTCCACCATCGCCACCGCCAAGCTGGCGGTGTACCTCGGCTGGAGCCTGGCGGTCGGGATTGCCCTGCTGGTCACGCTGATCATCAGTGGCCTCGTCTTCGGACTCGGGGACATCCCTGCGAGCGCAGTACCGGCGATGCTGCGTCAACTGGTTCTCACCTTGCTCACCGGGGCGATCGCAGTACCGGCCGCGTGGGCCGCCACTCTCGGCCGGTCGGTTCTGACCGGAGTCGCCACCGCGATCGGTCTCGTCGTGCTCGCCCAGGTGACAGTGGTCTCGGGTGCCGGTGGCTGGTTCCCGATCGCTGCTCCGGGTCTGTGGGCGATCAGCGGCGGCGCTGAGGTCTCCGCAACACAGCTCGCCCTGTCGCTCACCGTACCGGCGGTTGGTGCGGCGCTGACGTGGCACGCCTGGCGAAACCTCCAGCTCGACCGCTAGTGAGGCGCTCAGTCTTCGCCCTGTCCACTCTCACGGAGGTAATAGTCAACGAGATCGACTCCTGCTGCCGGCATCGCCTGTAGCCACTTCGCGAAGACCTGTGGATGGCGGCGTTCGAGCTCGTCCAGGTACCTGCGGCGCAGCTCGGCGAGCAACTGCCGGCTTTCCGGTGCGGATGTGTCGGACAACGCCGCGGAACTGTGTTGCCAGGCTGCACAAAGCTCCGCATCGGTGAGCCCCGCCGGCTCGACGGGCAGCCACGGCTGGGGATGCTGCTCTTGATTGCTGTTCTCCGCCAGGGCGAGCGGCGCTGTCGCGGCGATGAGGACCACGAGCGGAAGGGTCGCCAGACCGATGGACGCTGCGTAGCCGCTGATGGCGAGCACGCCGGCACCGGCTCTGACCGCCCAGCGGACGACCTCGCCCAGCAGGCGCCTGGTCACCTGCTCGCTGACCGACAAGACACTCAAATACACCGAACCGACGACGAACGCGGGCATCAGGAAGACCACGAGAGCCGTCAGCCAATTGATGAAGAGCACCGCCGACACGAGACCGATCACGGCCAGGAACCCGCTCCCCGCCATCCAGATCTTGCGGCGCAGGACGACGATTTCGCGTCCGGAGAGCACTGGGAGGACCGATCATTCCGCCGGCAGGTCGGCGGCGATGCGGAGGGCGGTCAGCGCGCGCCGGATGTCGAAGATATCCGGATAGTTGATGAACGTCCCGTCACCGCACAAGCAGACGGCGGCCCGGCCGTCGCTGGTACGCCCGGCCACCTCGACGGCTCCGGTATCGTCGTCGAGCAGGAACCAGCCCTCCTGGTCCAACTCGTGCAGTGCGTGCTTCCAGTCCGCGTGGTGCAGGGACAGTCCCGCGCTGTAGGAGTACTCCCGGCTCTGCTCCGACCAGTTCACCTCGACGAAGGCGTCCGTCGGCGCGGGAACGTCGTCGTCGGGCTTCGGCAGTACGAGGAAGCCCGTGCCGGTGACCGGTTCGAGGTACGCGGTGTGCGCGGCGAACTCGACCACCGTCACCTCGACGCTGTCGCCACCGTCCCCCGGCACAGTCACGCCGCCGGCTCGATCTCGAAGACCTTGTCCAACCCGGTCCGGCGCAGCAGGTCGGCCGTACGCCGGTTCGCGTGCCGGATCACCACCCCGCCCCCACGGCGACGGCAGACACGATGAGTGTCCAAAAGGGCGGCCAGTAGCGCAGAGGAGATGTGGTCGATGTCGGACAGGTCGACCACCACCAGACAGGCACCGTCCATCACGATGTCGCGCAGTTGCCACCGCAAACCGGTCAGGCCTTCGGCGAGCATGTTGTCGGTGACACTGACGATCGCCTTCTGTGGCAGCGGGTTGTGGACTGGGTTCGGCATGTGATCGCCTTCGTCGCTGGACTGACCGGGGTGCTACCAGCATCCGGCGCGCACTTTGAGACCGGTCGGGCCGCTTCTTTACGATCAGATGACGAGACAACCCCCGCCCGTCACAGTGGGACGGGGGTTTGCCACGATGGGCGGATGCCGCTGCAGGTTCTCGTCGTCGAGGACGACGACCGGATCAGGGCGATCCTGCGCCTCGCGCTCGAGGACGAGGGGTACGAGGTCGCCGAGGCGGGCGACGCCGAGACGGCGCTCGACCTGGCGCGCTCGAACCCGCCCGACCTGATGCTCGTCGACCTGATGCTGGGCGCGACCGACGGTTACACCTGCATCCGGGAGGTCCGGCGCAACAGCGACATCCCGATCGTCGTGGTGAGCGCGAGATCCGACACCCACGACATCGTCGCGGGACTGGAGGCCGGTGCGGACGACTACGTCACCAAGCCGTTCCAGGTCAAGGAGATCACCGCCCGCCTCCGCGCGCTGCGCCGCCGCCTGCGGACCGCCTCGGACGCCGCGGAACCGGACGTGGTTCTGGACGCCGACCCTCGGCGCAGCCTGGTTCTGTCCCAGGCCCGCGGCGCGGCCCGCCTCGACGGTACGGACGTGCCGCTGACCGTCACCGAGTTCCGGCTGCTGTCCGAACTGGCCTCCGTGCCCGGCCGCGTCCTCAGCCGGCCCACTCTGCTGGAAGCCGTCTGGGAGCACGGCTTCTACGGCGACGAACGCATCGTGGACGTGCACATCCGGCGGCTGCGCACCAAGATCGAGCGCGATCCGAGCCATCCCCGCATCGTCGTCACGGTCCGCGGCCTGGGGTACCGGCTGGACCCGCAATGACCCTCGGCGCCGGGCCCCTCGGCCTGCGGCACCGATTGATCCTCGCCTTCGCCGCGGTGGCCCTGCTGGTCTCGGCCGTGTTCGCGGCGACCACCTATCTGCTGGCCCGCGGTTACCTGCTGGGGCAACGCGAGCGCGTCGTACAGCATCAGGCGTTCGCCGACGCGGAGTTCGTCCAACGCCGGCTGGAGACGGCCGGCGCCGACATCTCCGAAGTACTGACCTCCGTCGGCCCGCCCGCGGAGAACACGATCATCCTGCGCTGGCGTGGCCAGTGGTACGCGTCGTCGCTCGACACCGGCCAGGACGACGTACCGGCTGCCCTGCGGGCCGAGGTCTCCGCCGGGAACACGGCGACCCAGCGGTTTCGCGCTGACGACGGTCCGGCGGTGGCCGTCGGTGTCCGGCTGCAGTCCGCCGACGCCGAGTTCTACGAGTTGGCACCGCTGACCGAGCTCGAAGGGATCCTGAACCTGCTCAGCGCCGTACTGGCCGGCGGCGCGCTGCTCGCCACCGCCGCCGGAGCGGCGCTCGGCGCCTGGGCGAGCCGCTCGGTGGTCACACCGCTCAACCGGGTCGCCGCGACCGCCGCGAAGATCGCCGGCGGCCGCCTCGACAGCCGGCTGCCGACCACTCGCGACCCGGAACTGACCACCATCGTCGGATCCTTCAACAGCATGGTCGACACGCTGCAGCAGCGGATCGAACGCGACGCCCGGCTGGCCGCCGACGTCAGTCACGAACTTCGCTCCCCGCTCACCACGCTGGTCGCCAGCGTCGACGTGCTGAACGCCCGCCGAGCCGAGCTGCACCCGAGGTCCCGGAAGGCGCTCGACCTGGTCACGGCCGACCTGGACCGCTTCCGCCGCCTGCTCGACGACCTCCTCGAACTCGCCGGAGCCGACGCCGGCCTGCACGAACTGCCGCAGCAGACCGTTGACCTGAACCAACTGCTGGCTCTCGTACTGGCCGAGGTGGGCGCCGATCCGGCCCTGCTGACCGGCGTCGACGACGCGCTGGTGACCGGGGACAAAGCCCGGCTGAGTCGGCTGTTCCGCAACCTGATGGAGAACGCCCAGCGGTACGGCGACGAGTTGACTGCCGTCCGGGTCAACGAGATCGGAGACGAGTACGTCGTCACCATCGACGACGCGGGGCCGGGCGTTCCCCCGCCCGACCGCGAGCGGATCTTCGAACGCTTCGCGACTGGTGCCCACCGCCGCGGCTCCTCGTCCGGAACCGGTCTCGGGCTCGCCCTGGTCGCCGAGACCGCCGCCGCGCACGGAGGTGCGGTGTGGTGCGCCGAGGCTCCGGGTGGCGGCGCGCGCTTCGTCACGCGGCTCCCGAAGGAACACCGATGAATCGCTTACGGCGCCTCCTCACCGCTGCCATCGTTGCGACGTTCATCGCAGGCTGTGGTGTGCCCAGTCAGAGCACGCCAGTACGAGTGAATCCTGCGGACCTCCCGTCGCCGCTGGTGGCTCCGGACACCCCGGTCTCTCCCCCGGGCACGGTCAGACCTGGGCAGTCCGCGGTACGGGTGTACTTCGTGCGGGACGCGCGACTGGTCGGCCTCGCCCGGGAAGCGACCGGGACGTCCGCGGCCGACCGGATCGACGCCACCATCGCCGCACTGCTGGCCGGGCCCAGCCAGAACGAGCAGGCCACCGGGCTCGCCACGACGCTGCCGCCAGGCCTCGTACTGCGTATCGCCGGAACGACCGGGACACGGGTCCAGCTCGAACTGGGCGGCGAAATCGGCGGCCGATCAGCCACCGAGAACGTCCTCACCGTCGGCCAGATCGTCCTGTCCCTCACCTCGCTGGCGTCGGTCGACGAGGTGAGCTTCGTCCAGGACGGCTCCCCCGCCCAGGCGCTGCTGCCCGGCGGCGCGCTGACCGACAAACCGCTCACCGCGACCGACTACGCGCCGCTCACCGCACGCTGACCCCGGTCGGTCCGCTCACCGCGGCCGGGGATCGCCGGCATCATCGGGATCGGAGTACACATCGGGTATGCCGTCGTGGTCGAGGTCCGCGGTCTCGGCGGCGTGGATCACCTGGTACTGCCGGTTCCGGACCCGCAGGATGATCGTGGCGATCAGCGCCGCTGTGAGCGATCCGGCCAGGACGGCGATCTTCACGTGCGCATCGCGCTCGCTGCCCGCCTCGAAGGCGAGTTCGCCGATCAGCAGTGACACGGTGAATCCGATCCCGCCCAGGACCGCCAGTCCGGCGACGTCCACCCAGCCGAGGTCGGGATCCAGCCTGGCCCGCGTGAATCTGGCGACCAGCCAGGTCGCGAGCGTGATCCCGATCGGCTTTCCGATCACCAGACCCGCGATGACCCCGAGCGCCACCGGGTCCGACAGGGCCTTGCCCAGGCCACCGCCTTCGCCGTTGATCGCCACTCCGGCGGAGAAGAACGCGAAGACCGGTACGGCGACTCCGGCGGACAGCGGCCGGAACCGGTGCTCGAAGTGCTCGGCCAGCCCTGGCCCGGCGTCCGGACCACCGGCCTTCTCGCTCCGCAGTACCGGTACTGCGAAGCCGAGCAGGACCCCGGCCACCGTCGCATGTACTCCGGACGCGTGCACCAGCGCCCACGCAGCGAACGCCAGCGGCAGTAGGAGCCACCATGAGCGCACTCGGCGCTGCACAAGGAAGGTGAACGCTGCCAGTGGGATCAGCGCCAGCAGCATCGGCCCGACGGACAGATGCGCGGTGTAGAAGATCGCGATGATGACGATGGCCAGCAGGTCGTCGACAACGGCCAGCGTCAGCAGGAACGTGCGCAGCGCGGACGGCAGGTTACGGCCGATGATCGCCAGCACCGCCAGGGCGAACGCGATGTCCGTCGCGGTCGGGATCGCCCAGCCGCGCAACCCGCCCGAGTCGAGGTTGACCACGACGTAGAAGGCCGCCGGGACCAGTACGCCACCGGTCGCGGCGGCGATCGGCACGACCGCGCGCGCCGGGGTTCTCAGGTCGCCGGCGACGAACTCGCGCTTCAGTTCGAGGCCGGCGACGAAGAAGAAGATCGCCAGCAGACCATCGGCCGCCCAGGTCGCCGCCGACAGGTCGAGGTGCAGCACCGACGGACCGAACGTCAGGCCGCGCAGGGACTCGTAGGAGTCCGACCACGGCGAGTTCGCCCAGAGCAGGGCGAGAACGGCACCCACCAGCAACAGCGCGCCGCCGATGGTCTCCTTGCGCAGGATGTCGGCGATGCGGCTCGCCTCACCCCACGACCCCCGGCTGAACAGCACCGGCGTACGACGTGATTCGGAAGCCATCAGGACATCTCGCTTTCAGGGGTCGGGTCGAGAACCGCCGACCAGACTTCCCGGCACACCTGATACTGCCCTGACAGCCTAACCGCCGGCCACGTCTGACACCATGTCGGCCCCAGTTGCCGTGGGCAACGGTCAGTTCAGCTCGAGGTCGCGACGCCGGAAGGTGACCCGGCCGGCCGCGACCAGCGCCCCGGCCACCACGACGAGAACGGCCAGTGGGAGGACGCGCAACGAGGACAGCGGCATGATCGTTGTGTGACCGAACGGCGACACATCGGCGAACATCGCCGGGAGGTCGAGCAGGGGTCCGAACATGCCGAAGATGACGGCGTAGGCGACCAGGATCCAGGCGCCGGCGGCAACTCCCGGTCTGATGCCGACCAGCGCCGCGGCCAGGCCGCCGACCACCAGGACGGCCGGCAGGAACGCCAGGGATCCGACCACCAGTTGACCCACGATCTCGATCCCCGCAGCGCCGCTGAGTCCGCCGAGGCCGAGGCCCAACCCGCTGACCGCCAGCAAGAAGGCCGAGGCGAGCGCGGTGAAACCCAGCCAGGCGCCGTACCAGCGGTTGCGGCTGACAGCGGTCGCCAGTACGGCTTCGGCGTGGCCGTTGCGTTCCTCGGCCTTGAGGCGCAGTACCGAGGTGACGGCGAAGGCGCTGATCATCAAGGCGAAGAACAGGGCCATGCTCGTGTAGAAGGCGTCGGTCGGTTCCTGGCCGTTGGCGTTGAAGATCTCGGCCATCTCCGGGTTCTCGGCCACCGCGTCGGTGACGGAGTCGCTCAGGGATCCGGTCGCCAGGGCGAACACGAACAGGCCGATCGACCAGCCGATCAGTCCACTGCGTTGCTGACGGGCCGCCAGGGCGAACGGCGTTGCCAGTGCGGGGCTTGCTTCGGCACGCCCTAGCCGCGGCGGAAGCAGGCCTGCGCCGACGTCACGGCGTACGGACAAGCGGTAGCCGACGGCGACGGAGCACGCCAGGACACCGAGGGAGAGCAGCAGCGGCCACCAGCGCAGGTCGACGTACGGGCGGGTCTGCTGGATCCACGCCAGCGGTGAGAACCAGGACAGCAGGTTGCCGCCCGGCTGGGCCGCGTCGCCGACCGCGCGCAGGAGGAAGGCAGCGCCGACCATGGCCATCGCCAGACTCGACGCCGCTCGTGCGTGCTCCGTCAGTTGGACGGTGACTGTCGCGATCCCGGCGAAGACCAACCCGGTCAGACCGATGCCGGCACCGACCGCCAGGGAGTCGACGGCGGACAGGCCGCCGGACAGCATCGCCAGTGTTGTCAGTACTGCGACCGCGAGGTTCGCGAGCGCTGCCACGATCAGCGCGGCGGTGGTCGCGGCATGCCGGCCGACCACGGCGGAGCGGACCAGTTCGCTCCGGCCGGTTTCCTCCTCGGCCCGAGTGTGCCGAACGATCAGGAAGATGCTCATCATGGCCGCGGGTACGGCCAGCCAGAGCACCATCTCGTTGGTGATTATGGCGCCGAGGGTGTAGTTGTCCAGACCGTAGCCGGGACCCGACATCATCGTGGCGGCTGGGGAGTCCATCAACTTGGCGCGGACCTGGCGTTCCTCGGGTGTCGAGTAGACCGTCGGCAGGGCACTGACGGCGTACAGCATGCCCAGACTGATTCCGCCGGCCCAGAGCGGAATCTTCACCCGGTCACGGCGCAGCATGAACCGGACCAGGTCGCGCGTGGCCACCAGGGACTCGCGTGAGGTCGTCATGCCTGCGCTCCGACCAGGTCGTCGCCGTACTGACGCAGGAACAACTGCTCCAAGGACGGCGGTGCGCTCTGCAGAGAGTGCACGCCCATCGCGCCCAGCGCCTGGATGACCTTGGGAAGGTGGTCGTTGTCGACGTCGAACACGATGGTCCCGGAATCGACTCGGAGGTCATGTACGCCGTCGATCCCGGAAAGTTGCTCAGGGCCACCGTCGGCCGAGACCGTGATCGTGGTGCGGGTCAGATGCCGCAGCTCGGCGAGGGTCCCCGTCTGCACGGCGCGCCCGGCGCGGATGATCGTGACCGTGTCACACAGCTTCTCGACCTCGGCCAGGATGTGGCTGGACAGCAGCACCGACCGCCCGGCCGCCTTCACTTCGGCGATGCACTGCTGGAACACCGTCTCCATCAACGGGTCCAGACCGGAGGTCGGCTCGTCCAGTACGAGTAGCTCCACCTCAGCCGCCAGCGCGGCGACGAGCGCGACCTTCTGCCGATTGCCCTTGCTGTAGGCGCGCCCCTTCTTGGTGGGGTCGAGCTCGAACCGGTCGAGCAACTCCTTCTTGCGCGTCGGGTCCGCCCCACCGCGCAGACGGCACAAGAAGTCGATGGCCTCGCCGCCGGTGAGGTTGGGCCAGAGGCTGACGTCGCCCGGTACGTAGGCCAGTCGGCGGTGCAACTCGACCGCGTCGTTCCAGGGGTGCAGCCCGAGTACTTCGACCGAGCCGGCGTCGGCGCGGAGCAGACCGAGCAGGATTCGGATCGTGGTGGACTTCCCGGCGCCGTTCGGGCCGAGGAACCCCGCGACCTGGCCGGGCCGGACGATCAGGTCGAGACCGTCGAGGGCCTTCACCTGACCGAAGGACTTGTGCAGTTGGCGAACTTCCAGGGCAGCAGTCATCGCAGCACCTCTCAAGAGTGGATCCGGGGTATCCCGGCGTGATGTCGTCTGGTTCCAGGCAGCGCCCGCGACGGGGCGCACCGGCGTACTACGGTTCGATCGGCCCGGCAGGCGGATCGCAGACGTACATCAGGTAGTCGTCCAGCATCTTGCGGTCGGTGAACAACCCTTGGGTCAACACCTCCAGCGCCGGCAAGGTGATCTCTTCCGACAGTTGCCGCAACTGCTTGCTGAAGTCATCGATCTCGGTGAAGCCCGGATGCACTGCCACCCACAGCAGCAGGGATCCGAGGCCCTGCATCGCCAGGTAGCGCGCGCGGCCGGCGGGATCACGGCTCGGCTTGATCACGCCGCTCTCGACTCCGGCGGCCAGATACTCCTCCGCGTCGCGGCACATCTGCTCGACGAAGGCCGTCGCCAACTCTCCCCCGGCCTGCAGGCTGCGCAACGCGTACAACGCCAACGGCGCGAACCGCTCCACCTCGGCCAACTGCGCGATCATCACCGTCGCGCTGCCGGTCACTGCCTTGGTCTTCTCGGTGCGGATCACTTCCAGCACGTACTTGTCGCACGCCTGCCGCAGGCCGTCCTTCGAGCCGAAGTAGTGCATCACCAGGCCCGCCGTGACGCCGGCATCGGCCGCGACCACTCGCAGCCCGACGGCGAACCCGTCCCGCGCGAACCGCTTGATCGCCGCATCCCGGATCCGCTCAGCCGTCGCCTCCCCGGATCCCCCAGGACCCGAGGCACCGACGGCCCGCGTTGAACGCATGTTCAAAGGTTAAACACACGTTCAACGCGGGCGCAACCCCGCCGCACCGGTTCAGCCCGCAGAATGTTCCGCATGAGGAAGCGACGGCGCGGACGGTGGAGGCGCACCACCGGCGAGTCCCTGCGTTGGGCGCTCGTGTGCATCTCGCTGCTGCCGCTCTGTCTCTGGATCACCTCCGCCGATCAGGCGGAAGACCGACTACTGGCCGACGCCCCCGTGGTCACTGGCATTGTCGTGGACGAGCCCGTACCTCTGATCGAGCGCAGCCAGCCCCTCACGATCGCCTTCACCACCTCGCGGGGCGAACGTGTCGAGATGACGATCGAGAAGTACCTCGTTCCTTCCCGGACCAAGGGACAGAGCATCGAGATCCAGTACGCCTATGACGGAGACGAGGTCCTCGCCCGCGAAGCAGGCTGGGAGCCGGACTTCTGGAGTCGATACCTCTTCCTCTTCATGGGGATCGCCGGCGCGGTCGCCGGGGTCACGATCCTCATCGTGAGCTGGCACCGCCACCCTCAGAAACTGCGCGAGCAGCCGAGACCGGACTGACGATCGTGCCGTTGGCCTGGGCCGACGGCGATCACCGACACAGGTTGCCGCAGAGCAGGCGGCGGCTTGGAGGGTTGGCTCATGAGCCAGGGGGTATCGGGGGTTCAGGTTCAGAGGGGAGCCTTGGGGACCTGGGGTGCGTGTAGCGCCCGGTACGGACGGGAGGCACCCGTGAGCGACGCCAAGTCCGTTGAGCCGCGCAGCGGGGTGGGGGTCAGCCACCCGGTGCTGAGCGCGCCCGTGGTCGATGGGAGCGGTCTGCCAGGACGCGGAGTTCGCAAGGACCACCGCGGGTTCCAGGGGTCCAGCGGCGCCCTGACGTCCGGTCCGTGGGGCGGCACGGCGCTGGACGGGGCACTGCTTCGGTCGTTGTTCTCGAGCACTGTGCCCGGAACCGTAGGGTTCGAGGAGGAGCTCCTGGTGGTGCACCGCGGGAGCTGGATGCCGGCGGATGCCGCCGGTGTGGTGGCGGGCGTCGGCGACCTCCGGGTGAAGCCAGAACTGCCGGCGTGCCAGCTTGAAATCGCGACCTCCGTCCACGAGGACGTGGCAGGCGCCGTCGACGAGCTGCGCTCGTGCCGAGCGCTGGTCGCCGCTGCCTGTGGATCCGACCTGGCCGTGATCGCCACGCCCGTCCACCCGCTCCTCGACGGACCCACCGCACTGTCGTCCACGGAGCGCGCCGCCGGGCTCGGGGCCCGCTACCGCGAGATCATCGGCCGGCAGCTGGTCTCCTCCTTGCAGGTGCACCTAGCCTTCGGCGACGCCGACTGCACGCTGGGCGTGTACCACGCACTGCGGGACCTCCTCCCGGAGCTAGCCGCACTGGCAGGTGCCGCGCCCTTCGCCGCCGGACGGGACACCGGCCTGTGCTCGGTACGCCCGGTGATCGCCTCCCAGCTCCCCCGGCAGGGTGTCCCTCCGATCATCAACTCCTGGGAGCAGTTCGCCGAAGACCTCGCCTGGATGGTCCGAGGGGGTGCCGTTGCCGACGCGTCCGAGTGGTGGTGGGAGCTCCGACCGCACCTCCGCTACGGCACGCTCGAGCTGCGGGTCCTCGACGTGCAGGCGACCACGGATCAGACCAGCGCGATCGCCCGACTCGTGCACGCGCTCGCGACCAGGCTCGCCGAACAGCACCTCCTCGGCGAACTCCAACCACCCGCACCAACCTGGAGGATCGCGGAGAACCGCTGGTCCGCCCTCCGCGACGGTGTCCGCGGGGAACTCCTCGACCTCCACACCGGCGAGCCCTACCCCACCCACCGTCGCCTCCACGACCTCATCAACACCGCCGAGCCCTACGCACCGGACGGCCTGGACGACGTACGAGCGCTGGTGGAGCGCCCACCGGTAGACCACCTCCGAGCGCTCGGCCCCGAACGCGTAGTCCCATGGCTCGCGGAGGTGTTCACCGTATGAAGCTGTTGACCCTTCCTGGCGTCTTTGCCCCGATCTCCGACTCGTGGATGCTGGCCGACGCCATCCGGGAGGAGGGCATCGGGCCGGGGTCGCGAGCGCTTGACATCTGTACCGGGAGCGGGCTTCTCGCCCTCACCGCGGCGGAATGCGGGGCGACCACGACCGCGATCGATGTCTCTCGGCGAGCGCTGCTTACGGTTCGGCTCAACGCGATGCGGCACGGCCTCCGCGTACGGACGCTCCGAGGGCGGACGTTCGCGCCCGTGGCCGGGGAGCGGTTCGACCTGATCGTCAGCAATCCGCCGTACGTGCCGTCACCGCGGCCGGACGTACCCCGCTATGGCGCGAGCCGGGCGTGGGAGGCGGGGCACGACGGGCGGATCGTCCTCGACGCGTTGTGTGACAAGGCTCCCGACCACCTGTTGCCCGGTGGGGCGCTGCTTCTTGTGCACTCGTCGCTCATCGGCACCGACGCCACCTTGGAGCGGCTGCGACGAGCCGGGCTGGTCGATGTCGAGGTGCGAGCGTGCGTGCGGGGGCCGCTGGGTCCGCTGATGCGCGCGCAACAGGCCGCGGGGACGATCCCCGCCGACATCGACGAGGAAGACGTGGTGATCATCCGGGCGAGCGCCCCACCGTCCCGCTGACGTGTCCGGCATCCAGCCGGCACCCGCTCGCTCGACCTCTCGGCGGCGCTCCTGGCGAACATCGGTTCCGATCACATCGTGGCCTGCGGCAACCAGCCGGGTTACAGCCAGTCGTCAATTGGTTGCCTAGAGCCCCCGTACTGCGCGGCGCCGCCGGTTGTCTGGACTGGGGGTGGGCGGGCGGGGCACTGTGAAGGGGTGGACGTTGGGGCGGTGGCTTTGGAGTTGTATGGGCTGAGCCCGGAGGAGTTCACTGCTGCTCGGAATCAGCTGGTCAAGGCGACCAGTGGGGCTACGTCGGTGGCGATCAAGGGGTTGCGGAAGCCGACGCTGGCGGCGTGGCTGGCCAATCTGCTGGTGCGGACGGATCCGGAGGGGATCAACGCGCTGACTGAGCTCGGCGAGGAGCTTCGCGCGGCGCATCTGTCTGCTGACGGTGGGCGTTTGCGTGCGCTCACGCCTCGACGACATGAGCTCATCGGGACGTTGGTCAAGACTGCTGAGGCCGAGGCTGAGAAGGTGGGGCGCTCGGTGACTCCGAGCGTTGCGGGGCGCCTTACCGAGACGCTCGATGCCGCGCTTGTCGATCCTGGGGCCGCGCAGTTGCTGCGGAGCGGTCAGCTGACCAGCGCGCTTCGGCATGTTGGGTTTGGGGTTGTCGACGAGAGTGGCTCCCCCGCCCGGTTCGCGCCGATGAAGCCGAGAACTGTCCGCAGTACGCCTGTGAAGAAGGCTGCCAAGAAGGCCGGCCGGCCGCAGGAGGTTGGGCCCGATCGGGCGTTGGAGCGGCGCCGTGCCGAGTTGCGCGCGCGTGCGGATGAGGTCGAGGCCGAGTACCTGGAAGCTGAGGCGGAGCGCGCTGAAGCTGAGTCTGTGCTGGATGCGAACCAGCACCTGGTCGCGGATTTGCAGGCGACCATGGAGCGGCTGAGCGAGGAACTTGATCAGGCCCGGCAGCGACTGAAAGTCGCTCACCGCGAGACGGGGCGACTGGAACGGGCGCTGGACCGCGCCACCAGGACGGCGGCAGCGGCTCGGCGCCGTCGGGATGCGCAGCAGCAGCGGCTTGCGAACTTCGACGCGTGATCAGCAAGGTGTGGCCAGGAAGGGCAAACCGTTGTGCTTCAAGCGGTCTCCATAGGTGGGGCGGCCCTGGCCGGGGGTAGCCGGGGCCGCCGTCACCTCGGCCGGTGTGTTCACAGCCGGGGTCTGCCGCCGGTGTGCCCCGGCGGCGCCAGTGACAGGTAGACCAGCGCGGGCGGATTCCTGCCGTCGGGGTGCTTCGCGCCGGACGCCTAGTTGATTGCCTGGCCGAGACCCGGCTTTCAAGCTTGGCTGCACTCGGCTAGGCCGATGCTTGTCCGGCGCGAAGCAGTCTTCGTCAACTCGGACGCCCATCCGGGCTGACGCTTTCAGCATGCGCTCCGGATACCGGCAACACCAGACTTGGCCGGTTGTTCGGTATCCGGCGCCGGTTTGCGGCGGAGTTGTCCTGCTGCCTCGGGCCCGAAGGCTTGGGCCGGCACCGCGCGATCACCCTTACCATTCAGCCAGACGCGCCGGGTGATCACGAGGGCGGCGGTGGCGGCCCGACCGGCACGATGCAGTTCGCCTGGACCGAGACAACGAAGTACAGAGCCTGACGATCGCCTTCGACTAGCTAGCTCATCCGCTCGCGGACAGCCGGTACGAACGGGCTCCAGAGGAACCACGCGGGCAGCGCCCGGAGCAACCGAGGTGGCCCGGTAAGAGCGACCGTACCGTCGACGCCCGCCTGGGTCAGGGTGATGATGCCGGAGAACACCCGCATCAGATCGACCGGCTTGGTGGTGACAACGACGTCGGTGTCGAAGCCGGGGTGAGTGGTGCACACCGACGCTTCCTGGCGGTCGAGAACCAGCCAGATCCGGGTCGGGTCGTCGCCCTGGTAGTCGAACTCGACGGTGACGCGCTGGGTGGGCAGTTCCTCGTGGTTGATCCGCCGGGACATCCACCAGGTCAGGGTGACCGGATCGACCTCGCGCGGCTGCGGCTCGGAGAACATCCACCGCACCGCCCACTCGCCGATCGCCATGATCACGCCTTCGAGGTCGCGACCCGCCGGGGTGAGTTGGTATTCGTGGCCGCGGGCAACGGGTACCCGCTCGAGCACGCCCTTGCGTTCGAGGTGGTGCAGCCGTTGCTTGAGCAGCGTGCGCGAGATCCCGGGCAGGCCGCGGTCGATGTCGTTGAAGCGCCGGCTGCCCAGCACCAGTTCCCGCACGATCAGCGGGGTCCACCGGTCCGCGAGCACCTCGCTGGCCAGCGCCACGGGGCAGTACTGGCCGTAGTCTCGCACGCGCCCATTCTGCGCTCAGGTACAGGATTTGTACCAGAGGAGTCCAGAACCTGTACTAGGAAGCCTCCGCCGCCCGGTGATGCGCTGGAACCCTCATCAGACGGAGGGGACACCATGACCACCAGTTTCGACCCGATCGTGTTCAAACGGACCACTCGTGCCCAGTGGGAGGACGCCGCGGAAGCCTGGCACCGTTGGGGTCCGACCATCGAGGACTGGCTCGGCGAGGCCACCGACGCCATGCTTCGCGCCGCCGATATCAGCAAGGACGACCGCGTGCTGGACGTCGCTGCCGGCGCAGGCGGGCAAACCTTGGCCGCGGCACGGCTGGTCGGATCCGGCGGCAGCGTTCTCGCCACCGACATCTCTCCCACCATCCTCGAGTACGCCGCCCGCGTCGCCACCGAGGCCGGCTTGTCGAACGTGGAGACGCTGGAGGCCGACGGCGAGAACCTGTCGGCACTCGAAGAGGGCCGGTACGACGCCGCGATCTCCCGCGTCGGCCTGATCTACTTTCCCGACCAGCAGGCCGCCCTCACCGGGATCCACCGGGCGCTGCGTCCCGGCGGCAAGTTCTCCGCGGCCGTCTACTCAACCCCGGATCGCAACGGTTTCTTCTCGATCCCGGTCGGCATCATCCGCCGCCGGGCGGAACTCCCGCCTCCTGTGCCCGGCCAGCCCGGCCCGTTCAGCCTGGGCGGTCCCGGTGTGGCCGAGAAGGCGTACTCCGCGGCCGGGTTCCGCGATATCACGGTCACCACCGTGCCGTCGCCGGTTCGTCTGCCCAGCGCCGCCGAGTGCGTCCGGTTCGAGCGCGAGTCGTTCGGCGCGCTGCACCAGATGCTGTCCCGGCTGGACGAGGACGGGAGGGCGGCGGCCTGGCAGGAGATCACTGAGCAACTGGCCCAATTCGACGGCCCACAAGGCTTCGCGGGCCCGTGCGAGATGCTGATCGTCACTGGGACTCGCTGAACGGCAGAGAAGCTCCCCGCACAGGGGCGGGGAGCTTCTCGAGCAGTTCAGTCAGATCAGGCGGGTATCAGGCCGGCAGCGTCCACAGCTGGTTGCTGCCGCCCGAGCAGTCCCAGATCTGCAGGCGGGTGCCGTCGGCCGAGCTCGGACCGGTCGCGTCCAGGCAGCGACCCGAGGCCGGGTTGCGCAGGGTGCCGTTCGACTGGGCCTGCCAGGCCTGAGCGCCGGTGCCGTTGCAGTCGTACAGCTGGACCTTGGTGCCGTTGGCCGTGCCCGCGGCGGTGATGTCCATGCACTTGCCCAGGGCCCGGATGGTGTTGTCGGTGCCGACCGTCCAGGTCTGCGCCGAGGTGCCGTTGCAGGTCCAGAGCTGGACCGCGGTTCCGTTGGCACTGTTGGCGCCGGCCACGTCGACGCACTTGCCGGCGATGCCTTTGATCGGTCCGGTCTTGCCGCCGGTGGGCGGGGTGCTGCCGGTGGCGGCGTCGTAGATCGCGCTGACCAGCGAAGTACTGCCGGAGGTGTCCTGCGACAGTTCCCAGTTCATGATGCCGCCGGCGTTGGCGAGGGCCCACTGGGTCTTGCGTTTGATCGTGGGAATGCCGTTGTAGCACTGCTGGGCGCCATTGACGCTGACACAGTCACGGTTGGCGTTGGCCGGGTCCATCGCGACGAACTGCGCGTACGTCAGGTAGTTCGGGCGGCTGTAGAACGGGACCCCGAGCACCGTCTTGTTGGCCGGCAGGCCGCGGGACTTCCAGAAGTTGGCCGCGTTGATCGACCAGTCGTAGTTGGCGTGCGGGCTGCCGCCGTCATACGCCATGATGTTGAGGAAGTCGACGTACCCGAACACGGCAGGCTGGACGCCGTTGGCGGTGCCGCCTTCGGACACCACGGCCGCGGTCAGGATCTTGCCGTTGGCATGCAGCGTGTTGCTCAACTGCTGCATCAGCGCGGTGTAGTTGTTGCCGGAGGTGCCCGGGTCGGGGTACTCCCAGTCGATGTCGACGCCGTCGAGGTTGTACTGGTTCACGACGCTCATCACGCTGTTGACGAAGGTGGTCCGGCTGCCGGAGTTGCCGGCCAGCGCCTCGAAGGCGGAGTCGTTGCCGTCGTTCCAGCCGCCGATCGCCAGCGACACCTTGACGCCGTTGCTGTGCCCGAGGCTGACCAGCGAGCTGAGCTTGCCCGGGTCCGGAATCCCTTGCAGGGTGCCGTTGGAGTTCGGCAGCGCGAACGCGTAGTTGATGTGCGTCAGCTTGCTGTACTGGATGCTGTTGACGCTGCCGGACCACGACGGCATGTAGCCGACGCTGCGGAACCCGTTCGGCAGCGCCGCGGCCGCGGAGGTCGCCTCGGCGGCGGCGGCGGCGGCGGCGGCGGCGGCGGCGGCGGCGGCGGCGTCAGCCTGGCGGGGGACGAGCATGGCCGTGGCGCCGGCCGCGACGGTGGCGAGGGCCAGCGCGGCGGCGGGCCACCTACTTCGCGGCTTGATCCAAGCTGAAGAAAAAGAGGTCATGGGGCGGTTGTCCTTTACCTTCCGGGGGCGGGT
>NZ_BAAAOS010000071.1:0-2464 GCF_039530625.1 Kribbella sancticallisti
AACATCCTTCCGGAGCAACCGCTCCTGATCTCGGATGTCCGTCAAAACGGGTCAGCCCCAAACCCATCGGCCTGCGCTACACCGGACAAGTCACAACAACGAATGAGGACGGCAGCACGACGGTCGATCCCGACGGGAACTGGCTGGCGTGGTCGATCGACAACGACGCCAACGGCAGCATCGCCCGGGAATGGACCCCCGACGGCGCCGCGTTCACCGGCCCGGCCGGCGCCGGCCCGGGAGACGCTATCCCGTACGACCGCGCCTACAGCTACGACGTCGCCGGACGGCTTGTTCAGGTGCGTGACCGAACCGCCACCACCACGGGCGTCGACGTCACCGACCCGGCGCAGGCACCGCATTGCATCACGCGCAACTACGGCTACGACCGCAACGACAACCGCATCAGCAAAACCACCACACCCGCGGACAGCAACGGAGCCTGCGCCACTACCGGCGGCACCGCCGTCACGCGAGCGTTCGACACCGCCGACCGGCCCACCACCGCAGCTGGCGGGACCGGCACTTACGCCTACGACTTGTTTGGCAGGACCACCACGCTCCCGGCCTCAGACACCCCGACCCCGGCCGGCGGCGCCGCCGCGTTGAGCTACTACGACAATGACCTGCCCAGATCCATCAGCCAAGGCGGCACAACTACGACGTTCACCCTGGATGCTCTCGACCGGCGCGCTGTCGAAACCCGGACCGACGGAACCGGAACGACCCAGACCGTCCGTCACTACACCGACACCTCGGACAACCCCACCTGGGTCACAACCGCCACCACTGCCCAGCGCTACGCCGAACTCATCGGCCCGAGTCTCAGCCTCACCGTCGACCAAGACGGCAACGCAGACCTGACCTTGGCCAACAACCATGGCGACATCGTCACCACCGTGAACCTGCCTACGTCCACGACACCGGCCACCTCGATCGAGGGCTGGAACAACTACGACGAGTACGGCATCCCGAGCGCCGGCAACAGCGCCTCAACCGGCGCGATGCAGTACGGCTGGCTCGGCGGCGAACAACGCGCCACCACCGACAGCGGCCTGCTCCTGATGGGGGTCCGCCTCTACAACCCTGCCACCGGACTGTTCACCTCCGAAGACCCCATCCCCGGCGGCAACACCAACGCCTACACCTACCCCACCGACCCAATCAACCAACTCGACCTCGACGGCCGCATTAACGAACTGGTCGGAAACGGCCGTTCCAGCGGCGCCAGTTTCGGCCCAAGCTCGTACTGGAAAGGCTCCTCCAGAACACGCGCAACCGCCGTCAAAATCGGACAATGCCGCATACCAGCCAAGACCTCCCCCAAGACAGCGAAGTCTGCAAAAAGAGTCAAAAAAAAGGTTCACAAGAATAGTAACGAATACCAAGGCAGGAGCGTTGGATACACCATTTACTATCAGCACCGCGGAGGATGGCACACTTGGAAGTACGGAATTACCTCGCAGACCGACTGGATTAAACGACCAAATAGTCAACTCCGTGCCTGTCGCGCTATGATGAAGGGCTCGTGTCGCACTGGCAAGAACGTCCGCTTCTTCAGGAACAGATCAGGCGCTCGAGCCTGGGAACGCAGTAAGGTAAGCTTCTACCGATGGCGCTACGGAGTGTGTCCACCCGGTCAATGGAAGAGTTGCCGATGACAATGAAATGGTTTCAGCTGAGCGGTGGCGCCTACAACGACGAGTCAGGGCCCGTGTTCTCCGACGCTACTGAAGGTCGCCTCTGGGAGGTATTCCCAGACCTTGAGGTTGACGTGATCTCGGGGTTCGATGGCGCGCGCTGGCTACTACAGGGGGGCTTTGAGCGGGTCTCGCTCGGGCTTGAGTTCCGGGTCGAGAAGAAGGGTCGGCAATTGCGAGCCGTTTCGGAAATCGGCAGATTGCTCACGGTCAATTTCTCTGTAGCCTGGCCGGAACTAGAAAGTGCGACCATTGACCAAATCAAAGACCATCTCAGGCCAATTGTCGCTGAAGCGCTTGAACTGGCCGGGGAAAAGAAGAAGCTGGGCCCTCTTCCGCGCCACGGCGCGGGAGAACGCCTGGCTATCATCCCGCTGAAACCGTTGATAGAGGACCCCATGCCTCATGCGGACGGGCCTGGCGACAGCTTCGTTATTACACGCGAGCTGCCCCCCGGATTGAGCGCTGCGGAAGAGGCCTCCGTCCTCAAGCAGTATGAAGACGATCTAGAGCGTCTCCTGTCGGAACAAGCCAAGCGCGATATCGTCGAGGCGGAGATCTCAGCGACCTCAGTTCGGTGGGTAATAGAGGTGCCGAACTCAAATGACTAGTCCCTGATCCCCTTGTTGCGGTGGCCCGTTCCGGGCTGAAATTGGGGTGGTTGCCCGCTGACGCCGTTTCTCTTGGTTCGTTTGAGGCCGTGGGCTAGTACTACAGCCGGAGTTCGTGATGTGCGGCGTGGGGGCGTGACGAGGCGCGGCCAC
>NZ_BAAAOS010000072.1:0-7667 GCF_039530625.1 Kribbella sancticallisti
CCGAGCAGATAGCCTGACCATCTCACATCAACCCTGTCCGTCGAGACGGGTCAAGCGCAGTTCGCCGGCGTTGTCGATCTGGTTGATCTCCGTGATTCCGCCGGGAAGCTTCTGTGCAGTCATCGCTTCGGCCGCGTCGTAGGCGCCGGTCGAGGTCCAGGTGGAACCTGCGGTGGTGACCTCAACTTTTGTGGCCAGTCCTCGCCGCTCGGTGTTTCCCGCTGCGTCGGTGCCGTCATAGGTGTAAGCGGTTGACCCGTTGGCGTCGACGACGGACGCGACCGCGCCAGCAGCGTTGTAGGTCGTAGTGGTGACCTGCTCACCTGACGGCTGATAAGTGATTGCTCGGCCCCATGAGTCGTAGCCGGTGGCCACGTTCGTGGTTGTGCCGCCGATGTGGGTGGCGGTCTGGACCGTCGGCAGCCCGCTGGCGGCGTCGTACGTGATCTCGGCCTTGGCGTTGGCAGTCGACCCGGCCAGGCCCGTGGCTGTGGTCTGGCTGATCTTTTCTCGGCCGTCGGCCAGATAGGTGACGGTGGTGGTCCGGGTTGCCGCGCCCGATGTCTCCACTACCGTGGTCGGTGCGAGCAGGTAGTTGAAGGTCGTCGTCGTCTTGGTCGGAAGACTCGGAGTCGGCCCGGTGCTGGAACCGGGAGCTGCAGCTGGGCCGCTCCAACAGATTTGGCCTGCCCATTGGGGTTTACCGCCACACTGCGAGGGAGACGCGGAGCCCGCGGTGTAGTAGACCGTCTTTGCGGTTCCGGCATCGGTGCCGTTCGATTCGGGCTGGCGAGTTTCGACGAGGCGTCCCTCGGCGTCGTAGCGCGCCAAAGTGATGATGTCTGTCGCCTGGTCGATGGCACCGTTGAGGTTCACGTCGACGACAGTCCTGCCGATCTGGCCGAGCGCCCACCCGTCCACATCCCCCAAAACGGGAGCCCCGTAATCGGTGAGCGTCCGCGACATCGTCTCGACATCGGCACCGGTGCCGGGATCGAACACCGACGTCACCTCAGCAGTGACGAGCCGATACGGCAGGCTGGTGACGGGGTCGATGCCGGCGTTCGGCGCTCCCTGGTCGTAGTCGGTGCGGCCGTGGGCACGGACCCAGCGGACGGTTCCATCCTTCAACGCGGCATACCTGGCGGGACCGTAGGTTTCGGTCACCAAGGTGCCGGCGGGCGTCACCACCGCTCCCGCGGCGTTCTTGATGTCGGCGTTGTAGACGGTCAAACTGGCGAGCTGGTCGACCGCCGCACCGGCGGGCAACTGGTCGTCGATCACGGCACGCAGGGCGCGTTCGTCGAGTTCACGCACGACGTTGCCCTGGTCGTTGTAGTCGGTGGCGGTGTATTGCCAGTTTCCGGCGCCGTAGTTGGCGGAGTTGATCGTGTAGCCGGCGGGGTCGGTGTACTGCAGGTCGGCGTACTGCCAATCACCCGAACCCGGTGCGCCGGTCAGTGGGTGGTCGGGGCCGAATACCGCGAACCCGTTGGTGGGAACGGCCTTCTGGTTCCAACGCGCCACCGAGCCCGCCGACAGGTCCGGCAGGCCGGTGCCGGACAGCGGCACGTCATATACGAACTTGCCCAGCGTCGCGGTGCCGCCGGTCGGGTCACCGACCGGGCGGGCGCGGGTGACCGAGTCGAGCTTTTCGCGCTGGTCGACGGTGACGTAGTTGAACTGGAACGGTACCTGCCCGGGCGGCTTCATCGAGGTCAGGTGGTTCTCGGTGTTGTAGGTGTATTCCGTGGAGAGGTTGGAGCGCGGGTCGGTGACCTTGGTGAGCAGCGCGTTGGTGTCGTAGGTGTAGGCGGCGACCTTGATCGAGTCCATGCCGGCGCCGCCAGTCCTGTCGGGGTTGTAGATGTCCAGCCAGGCCTCGCCGAGCCGGACCCGGGAGGCGCCGATCGTGGTGTAGACGAAGTGAATGCCGCGGCAGCCCGGGTTCATCCCGGTCAACGGCAATGACGCGTTGTAGGCGCCGCAGGTGACTCCCGGCGGGGCCGGACCGAGGATCCGGACGACGCGGCCATTGCCGTCGTAGGAGAACGTCGTCTTGCCGGCAATCCCCGCTTCGGAAATGCCGTCCGCGCGGAACAAGGTCGCCGCGTTCGCGACCGGGACCGCAGCCGGCTTCCAGGTGGTGATGGTGCCGTCGTCTTCGATGTAGGACAAAACCGGCGAGGCGCCCGTTCCGCTGATGGTCAGACGCGAACCGTCGAGCTCGGACTCCTCATCGACAGGCACCCAGTCCCCGAGCTCGAACGACTCGGTCGTACGACGCTGACCCGAGGGCGTTTCGTAGATCAGGCCGGTCCCGTCACCAGCGATGAGCACAAGAGTGCCGTCGATGCGGGAGGAGTCGATCACCTGCATCCCCGCGGCACCGGCCTCGGCGCCGTCGAATTGCGCGGTCCAGCCCTGCCCGAACGCGCCATTGATCTGGTTCGTCGGCGTCTCATACGTCATGTGCGACCGCGAAACCGACAGATCACCGGTATACCCAGGCACCGAGACGTCCGTCTCCGAGGCATTGAACTCACCGGTCCACAGAGCTACCTGCCCCGGGCCGGCGCCGCTGGTCGGGAACCCGTTGCCGAACGCGTGCGGCACGCGCTGCACAGTGGTGTCCGGCGTCTGCGACCAGGTGCACTGAACCGTGGAGGTGCCGTAGGTGAAGCAGACCTGGATGTCCAGCTTCACCGGCACCCGGTCGTTCAACATGGTCGGCTGGACGCCGGCGGTGTCGGGGTCGGAGTCGAGGTTGGCGTCGGACTTGGCGTTCATGGTGTCCCACACCGTGTTCACCGAGACACCACCGGCACCGCTGTCGACCACCGGCAGGGCCGTGGCGTCCTCGTTCCACCCGACCAGGTCATCAGCGCCGCCGTACCCGGAGACCCGCCAGCGCACCTTCGCCGTCACCGTCGACGACTGGCCCTTCGGCGGGCCGGACGCAGTGAGCCGGACCGTGTTCGCGGTGGTGATCCGCGGCGTCGAGGTCGGCGAGGTCAGCGCCGTGCCACCCCACCCGAAGCTGTGGGTCTTGACCGTGGACAGGTTGCCGGCCGGGGTCTCGGCCTGTGCGGTGATCGCGTGCAGACCCGGCGTGCCGTGCGGGATCGTCACCGTCGTCTTGGCCACCGCCGGGTCACTGGACGGCGTAATCTTCCACTGGCCCGCCACCCCGGTGTTCGAGGCGATCGGTTTGCCGTCCACGGTGACACGCAAATAGCCGGGGGCGTTGTAGCCGGTGCCGGTCGCGGTGATCGTGCACACCACATCCGTCGCCGGCGGGTTGTCCTGCCAGGAGTTGGTGACGTCGTACGGCGCCGGGCACGACACCACCGGGTCGGCGGGCTTCGCACCACCGATCCGCAGCCGGGTCTGGTAGCCCGTCCACGGGCCGTCGATCCGGCCGTCGTTCGCCTTCGCCCGCACATACAGCAACGTGTTGTCCGGCAAATCGGTGGCCGGGCGACACCCGGCCGTCGTACCCGAGGCATACACCGACGACGTACACGTCCCCAACAGGTTGAACGTCGGCCCGTCGCCGGTGAAGAACTCAAACACGTACTTCACCGTGTTGCCGTCCGGATCGGTCGCCTTGGTCCGCACCCACGGCTTCAGGCTGGGCGAATACATGGACGACGTGGTGTCTCCTGGCGCCGCGTAGGCAACCGCCTCGGTCGTCTCCACCGTCGCCGGCGGGTTCGGCGGCCGGTTCCAGGTCAGCGAGATGTACGGGTCGGCGTCGCCCTCGCTGGACACGAACCGCTTCCACGCGTTCGCGTCCGCCTCGTTCGCCGCCTTCAACGCCACCCCCACCGTCGCGTCGGTCTGACCCGACCAGTACTGCGCCAACCCGGTCATCGGAACCGAGATCCGCCCGGCAGCACAAGCACTGGAAAAACCCTTCGCGGCCGACACCGAACCCCACACTGTGCTGCTCGTCACCGGCTGAGACGTCCACCTGGTCGACGTCGACGCAGGCAGCGCCGCATGCAGATTCAGTTGCGTCGCGGTGCACGTCGTCGCGCCGTACTGGTACAAGGACAGGCTCGCCGCCGTGATGTCCTTGCCCTGGAACGACGCCCCAGCGAAGTTCAGGAACGACCGCTCGGTCGTGGTGCCGTTCTTGCCGGCCCGCAGATCCACCGTGGACGACAAATCATTGGGCCAGCCGGACTGCACGAACGTGTCGAACGTCGAATACAGGGGCGTGTTCGCGTACGTCGGGTCCACCGTCACCGGAAACACCCGTGCCGGGTCCAGCAACCAGCTCGCGTCCGGAGCGATCACCAGCGTCGCCTTACCCGGCGACACCTGCTCCACCGACATGCTCACCGGCGCCGTATTCACCGGCATGCCCGTGTGCTCGTCGGAGACCGCGTCCCACATCTGCCCGACCGGGATCCGCGACCGAACCACGTTCTTGGCATCAACAAACTCGACCGTCCCATCGGTGGCCTGCCGGGCCGTCAATCCCTTGGTACGCAGCGGGATCCGCCACACCGGCGCCACAATCGGGCGTTCCTTCACGATGAAGTCGGCCTCGAAACCCGACCGGCGCGCATCCAGCCTCAGATCGACACCGGGCTGTACCTCGGCATAAGTCGCCTTCGTTCCGTCCAGGGTCGGCTCCGGCAGCTTCCACGGCGCCAACCACTCCACCAGGCGGCCCGAACCCGCCGTCGCCGACGCGAACACACCCCCGACCGCGTCGTTGCGCTTGCCCAGCTGCAGCCCGAACTGGTGACCCTGCGGCGCCACCGTCCCATCCACCGCCTTCACCAAGGTCAAGTCGATCGACTGCCACGTGCCCTTCGATGTCTTGAACCGGATCGGCGCCAGGTGCGAGTCCGTCGTCATCGTGCCGTCCGCGTTGGCCCAGGTCGTCGATCTGTCCGACCGCAGCGACTCGACCTCAACCTTCGAGCCCTGCGAACGTGCCGTCAGCACCGCCGACACCAGATCCGGCCGCGAATCCACCTTCGCCACCGCCGGTTTCGGGTCCTCCGCCGGCACCGCAACCGCCGGCTGCTGGGCCTCCAGCCCCGTCAGCATCAACGCGAACGAGACCACAACCGCCACCAGGCGCGGAAACTTCTG
Source organism: Kribbella sancticallisti (assembly GCF_039530625.1). Taxonomy (NCBI): domain Bacteria; kingdom Bacillati; phylum Actinomycetota; class Actinomycetes; order Propionibacteriales; family Kribbellaceae; genus Kribbella; species Kribbella sancticallisti. Next base: position 5,116 of record NZ_BAAAOS010000072.1, read on the forward strand.
CACGCGGGCACGCTGAGAACGATCCAGAACAAACACGATCCCCACCCCTGACGCCGGCCTAAGAGGCATCGGTGACTAGGCGGGTCACCGAGCTGGCCAGCGACCGCTACATCGCTAACACATAGCAAAGCGTTACAGAGTTGCGACAACCTGCAACCTCACTGTGAACCACTGACAAACCGCCAGTACCCCCAAGCGACCGAGCCTGGGCGATATCCGGTAGTGGAACCACCACCGGACCCGTCGACGCCCCGGGTCTGAAGTGCCGCCCTGGATGACACAGGCTCATCGGGTGGTCTCCCGTCCCACTGATCGCCGACAGCGGAAGGGAGCCGAACTGTTCCGCCGAGGACGCCGCCAGGCCAGAGCGAGCGACTGCCGCACCCCCTGTCGTAACAGTCGTTATCACCGGGTGGTAGTCCGGTCTGTCGGAGATCGAACCGATGAACTTCTCATTACGAGGAGGACGCTCAACGCGTCGCATCCGCCATCTACAAGCGGTTTCGTCCACACGGCCGCCCACACCACGGTCGAGATTCACCATAGATCTCTGGGATTTCGCACGACGAGCCGCACCACACGCGGACGGAGCAGGTCCAGAGCGACGTGTCGATGGGGTTCTGCTGGATCTATCAACGGTCCGGGTGGGCCTAGAGGTAGTCGACGGCGGACGCAGCGGTCGCCGGCCCGAGTCTCGTTGACCTAGGCGCGTTGACACCCCTGCTAGACATGAGTTCATGTCACGCTGCCGGTCTCGGCCAGCCGCTTTAGTCTGGGGCTCCAAGTCCCGGTCATCGCTTTACAAGAGCGAGGGCCGTCCCAGGACGCGCTGTCTCCAGCCGGAAACACTGTTGCTGCGGTTGTCTACGCTGTCGGATCTGCCCTGAGGTGGCGGGGTTTCATTGCCAGACCCATTGACAGACTCAGCCCCGCCCGCGTGCCGAGCATCGCGGCGACTGGGCGCACTACAGCGATAGACGACGTAGTCGACCAAGACGCCAATCTGCTTGGCGGACTTCGCGCTGTCAATTCAGAGACTCGTGACTTTGTAGCTCTCTGATAGCTGGTCGACAACCAAGTCGGAGTCGCTGCGCTCTGGCGGCCTCTAATCCGTTGGTCGCAACAGCATTCCATCACATGGTGCCGAGCTGTTCCGGGCTCCCTCAATTGAATCGAACGTCCTTTCAAAGTGAACGATTCCAACGACATGCAGACTTGTATTGCGGGTTGGCGCAGATCGGAAAGCCCTTCGCTGCCCTACTCCCAGCGACCACCTCGAGTCCCCGCTGGGGCGCAAAGAGCGCCGACCACTTTCCCTGGGGTCGGAGGCGGGCCAGGGGTTGACGGCCCGCCAGGGCGGTGAGATACCTGAAGGGCCTAGCAATAAGTCGGGGGACGGTGTAGCTATGGCTCTCGGTGATGGAATTCGTCGCAATGTCGCGTCTGTCAGGCCAGCTGAGCGGGCACTGCTCCGTGATGCGCTGGTCGAACTGAACAATCGTTTGTACCCCGGCGACCGGCTGGACTCGGTCCCAGGAGGGGTGACGTGGTGGTTCAAACAGGACGAGATCCACCAGGCGACCCATGTGCACGGCGGCCCGGAGTTCGTTCCGTGGCACCGGGTGATCGTCAATCGGTTCGAGCAGCTGCTCCGAGCGATCAACCCGCAACTGTCACTGCACTACTGGGACTGGACTCAGGATCCGAGAGCGATCACGGGGGCCAACATGGGGGCCGGGGCGACGGGAACTCTCAGCCTGTTCACCCCCGACCTCATGGGGTATGGAGGTTCAGTCCCTGCGGCGATCGGTGAGCCGTGGCTGAGCGCCGGCTACTACGTTCCCGGCGCAGATCCCCACCGCGACGCATCGGGCAACCCCGCGGACCCTCCCCTGATGGTGATGCGGCACATCGCCGGTACTCCTGCCGACCCGGCCGATGACAGCGGGGTTGTGTCGGCTGACGACTTCGCCCAAATGGCAACTCGTTTGGAGCTCGTTCACAATGCGATGCACGGTTTCGTCAGTATGGGAGGCCAGCACATCTCCTTCCGTGATCCGTTCGTGTTCCTGCTTCACTCCAACGTAGATCGCCTGTTCGCGCTCTGGCAGACGCAGCCCGGCCACGGGGAACGGCTTGACCCTGCTTACGTCTATGGCTCCTTGAGCAGCCAAGCGGCCCTGAACAGCAACGCGGAACCTTGGTCGACGGGTCATTCGTTCGACCAGTTCGACAATGAGCACTTCACTCGTCCGTGGTTCGCGCCGGAGAACGACGGCGTCCCAAGAACTTACAAGCATCCCGCGATTGTGCGTCCACCGCGCTACGACACTAACGTTGCTGTTCATCTGCCTCCCGCGCCCGACGAAGCGGGAGGGCCGACGGTCACCTCCGGAGGACCCCACGACCTGGATGTGCTGATCCGCGGGAAGCACAACCTCGATCTGGTCCACCGCTGGTTCGCTGGCGGCCACTGGGGTGGGTGGGACAATCTCGGCGGTGATCTCGCCGCGGGGCCAGCGGTCACGGCAGGCGGCCCACACGACCTGGAC
>NZ_BAAAOS010000073.1:0-17212 GCF_039530625.1 Kribbella sancticallisti
GCCGAGCAGATAGCCTGACCATCTCACATCAACCCTGTCCGTCGAGACGGGTCAAGCGCAATCGACGCCGGTTCTCCGGGCTGGCGGCCTCATCTGCCGCGGTGTGCGCGGGGAACTGCTGTCCCGGAGTTGGGCGGGTAGGTCGCTAGGGTAAAACTGTGTCCACGTTCGTACTTGTGCACGGTGGTGGTGGCAGCGGCTGGGACTGGCATTTGGTCGCGGCTGAACTTCGCGAGCGTGGGCACGGCGCAGTGGCCGTCGACCTGCCCATCGACGACCGCCTGGCCGGCTGGGGAGAGTACGCCGATACCGTCGTTCACGCGGTGGGTGATCGCCGCGAGGTTGTGGTCGTGGGGCATTCGCTGGGCGGCTTCACGGCACCGCTGGTGTGCGGGCGGATCCCGGTCGACCTCCTGGTCCTGGTCGCGGCGATGATCCCGGCGCCTGGAGAACTCTTCTCGGACTGGTGGACCAATACCGGCTACGAAAGCAGCGGCCCCGACGACGTGTTCTACTACGACGTGCCGCCTGCGCTGGCAGCCGAGGCGAGCCGGCGAGAACGGGACGAGGCTTCGGCGGCGTTGCAGCAGCCCTGGCCGCTCGAGAGTTGGCCGGATACGCCGACGAGGTACCTGCTGTGCCGCGACGACCGCATGTTCCCCGCGGAGTGGGCGCGCCGCCATGCCCGGGAGCGTCTGGGTATCGAACCCGACGAGATCGACGGCGGCCATTACCCAGCCCTCGCCCGCCCGCGCCAACTCGTCGACCGGCTCGTGGCGTACGCGGCCGAACTTCCTTCAGTGAACTTGTCGTAAGCGGAGGGAACTCACAGAGCGTTTGCCCATCCGGCTGGGTCTTCACCGGCTGGGATAGCCGTGATGCCGCGCCACAGCACGAGTGCTTGAAGCCATTGGTGTTCGAGGCGGGTGAGTGGTCGCACTGATTGGTACCCCTCGAGAAGGGTGTCGCGAACACTTGCTGGTGTCGGTTGCCAGTTGGTGAAGCGGGTGCTGAGCAAGACGAATGCGTTCGCGAGGTCTGCGATGCAGTAGTCCCAGGCAACGTCGTCGAAGTCGATGACGGCCAGGATTTCCGAGCCGGCCGTGAGGATGTTGGAGGCCCGGTAGTCGTTGTGGATCAACTGCGGCTCGGTGTCGATCTGCGGCAGCGAAGCTAACTGGTCGCGCAGTCTTGCTGACGCAGTCGGCGCCGTCCCCGTATCCGCGACCTCCAGCCACGTCTCTATCCGCTGGCGCAAGTCCAAGGTCCGGCCGGGTGCGATCTCGATCAGTCGGCTGTCCCTGTGGCTGGCCAAGGCGTTGTGCAAGGTGGCCAGACAAGCGCCCGCCTGGCGGACTGCCGTCTCGTCAGTGGTGTCGAGCAGGTCGCCATCTATCTGCGGTTGCACCGTCATCGACAGTGGCGATGAACCGGAATCAATGATCACTCGATGCTGACCATCGACCGAGGTCAGTGGCGGCGCGACAAGCACCCCGTGCTCGTGTAGCGCCTGGAGCATGTCTGAGATTGCGGTGAATCTGACAAACTGGTCCTGGGCTCGGGACCACTTCGCCACCAACGCTCCCTGGTTGGTGCGGACCCAGGCGATGGCGTTGTTGTCGCTGATGATGATCCGGTCGCAGGCCTCAACGTCGATGGCCCAAGCCTGGGCCAGACCTTTGGTGAGCCAGTTGACCGCGTCATCGAAGCCGGCGAGGCCGAACCTGTCCTGCAGGGCCCTCCGCGGCTCGGTCGATTCCCACAGCATCGATAGCCCCAACGGAAACATGGTTGCGGAGTTTACGACAAGAAGAGGCCGCGCCCCGGATGACTGCTGCGCTAATCCCCGCGATCCGCTCACGGTCGACGCTCGCGCGCAACTTCCTCGACGCCAGGGTCGCGTTCTACGTCTAATGTGAGTGAACATGGCAGTCATCGTGCTTCGTGTTCGGCTCATCAGCGGAGACAACCTGGATCTGACGTACGAGGAGCCCGGTGCGGGCAGCGAAGACGAGGTCATCGACCACGTCGTCGCCACGCTCGCGGAAGATCCCGGCGTGCTGCGCTGCCAGCATGGCGATCGGCTGCTGGTGCTCTACGCAAGGGGCGTTTCCGCCGTGGAAGTCGCACCTCGCGGCGCGGTCCTGTGAGCGTCCCTCCTGGCCAGCAATGTCGTCTCACTTGATACCCGGTCGCTGGATTCGCAGGCCCGAAGAGGCGTTGACGGTCTAGGTCAGCCCTTGGAAGACGTCGGTCAGGTGGGGTTTCGCGACGCCGCGGGGCGGCCAGGCGACGACGTGCCACTCGCGGCTGACGACGCGCTGCCATCGCGCCACGTCGTCGGGATCGTCGGACATCACATGGTGCTGACTGCGGTGCTCAAGCAGTCCGCTGACGATCCGGTCCGCGACCTCGCGACAGTCGACCACCACTCCGATGTCCTCGTCGGGTACGCCACGCATGTGGTACTTCAGGGTCGGGTCGAAGACCGTCAGACCCAGGTCCGCACGCTGGGTGTTCCACCGTCGGAACACCGACTCGGGTACGGCGCCGTGGAGAAGCCGGCGGAACGCCGGGCCATCGAGGGCCGCGCCACGGGTGAACGCGGCGTCGGTCGCCGCGCCGATCGCGATGTGATCGGGGTGGCCGAAGATGCCATCGGGACCGAAGGTGAAGACCACCGCCGGCTGTTCCTCCTCGAGGACCGCCCATACCGCGTCCACCAGCTCGTCGAACGGCGCCCGGTCGACCTCACCGTCCTGGTAGCCCAGCCACACGTGCCGGTCGGGAGAACGCCCGACGGCGCGCCAGGCTGCCTCGTCCTCCGCGCGGCGGATCCGCCCGAGCGTTTCGGGGGTCGCGGGGAAGCCCGGCCGGATGTCGCCGCCTTCGCCGTCGGTGGCGTGCACAAGGACGAAGCGGAATCCATCCTCGGCCGCGTGGAGCGCGACCGTTCCGGCGATGCCGTACGCGTCATCGTCCGGGTGCGCGACGACCACCGCCAGGGTGTACACCTCGTCATTGTCATCCGGGCTCACCCCGATAGCCACCCGCTACACCAACCGACGGATGACGAGCCACTGGCCAACCGGCTACATCGCCGCAGGCCGGAAACCAACGCCCGGATATGCCGCGATCCGCGCTCAGACTGTCGCAGGTCACTTGGCGGACGAGTGTCCCGCAACAGTCGACGGGAGGACAGGGGCGGATGCAGTATCGGCTGGCAGCTTTCTCTACGTCTTCCAGACGGCCTCTGATGCCCGCGCGCTTGATACGTAACCGCCAACGTTGGTCGAGCACTTGTCCCGAGCGACACTGTTTGTCGTAGCGCTCCAGGACTGGACCGGATTTCATTGACCAGCAGGTGGTTGCATGACCCAGCAGAGTCTCAGCGAGGTCCTCTTTGTTTGGGCGAACAGCAATGCCATGCTGACCGGCCGCATCAAGGAGCTCGCACTGGCGGAGCGCGATCCTGGCGGCACGACAGGTCTGACCCGGCAGGCGGCTCTCGGTGCCGCCGCTGAGGCGATCCGTGCGGTTGAAGCGGCTCGGTCTGATGTCAGTCGGGCTTACCGGGACCTGCGCGTAGATGTGCCGCAGGAGTTCCGCGTCGACCCGTCCTCTTGAGGATCCGCTTCGGCCGCTGCGACGGTCACCTCGCAGCCGGAAGGCATGCGGGTTTCGAATCCCGCCGCGGGCGCAGTCTTTTGAGCAGCCCAGTTACTACCGTCAGTTCGCGATGTCCACCGAGGACTCGGGCCGTTCTACGTCGTAGAGGAGGTGCGTAACTCGGTTGCCCTGGGCTACTCGGGAGGGGTTGGCGAGGGTGATGAGGTCGCCTGGGCCGAGGGCGCCGAAGTACGGGCGGCCGGAGCCGAAGATTACCGGGACTATGTTCATGACGACCTGGTCGATCAGGCCCAGGCGGAGGGCCTGGCCGCCTATTTGGCCGGCGGCTACGTCGGTGATTCGGTCTTCGCCGGCCAAAGCTCGGGCTTGGGTGATCGCGGAGGTGATGCCGTCGGTGACGAAGGTGAAGGGGGCGGTGGCGGCGTACTTCCAGTCGGTCGGGGGCTCGTGGGTGACGACGAAGACGTGGTCGCCGGCGGCGGGGATGCCGTTCCAGCCGTCGGTCAGGTCGAACAGGCGGCGGCCGATCACCACCGCGCCGATCCGCGGGTACACGGCCTCGATGAACTCCTTCGACGCCTGTGTGGTGCGGTTCGGTTCGCCCTGGCTCTCCGTCCACTTCCACTCGACGTCGCCGTTGCCGTACCAGTCGAACATCGGGCCGACCTCGTCGTTGTCGTCCGCGATGAAGCCGTCCAGCGACACCACAGCGCCCATGATCGTGCGTCCCATGAAGTCACCTCACCATCGTCGAAACCGCCGCAGCACACAGCCTGTGTGACGCTTTCCAGCGTGTTCGACTCACCGAGCCAAAGCTAGAGCAAGAGACGGGAGAAGAAGGCGGACTTCTCGGCTTCGTAGGTCTGGTCGTCAGGGGCGGTCTGTTTGAGGATGTTGTACTGCGTACGCAACCCGGCGTCGGCGTCCAAGCGGGCCCAGCCGCGGGTGAATCGGTGGTCGTGCTCCGAGTCGACGGGGGTGACAGCTAATCCCGTCGGGTGGGCGAAACCGGGAACGGCGTAGACGGCGAGGGTCGCGGCCCAGGAGTGCAGGCTGGCTCGGGGATAGCGGGTGTCCAGCGCGGCGAGCACAGCAGGGAAGGTCTCAGGCGGTACGCGTAGGTGAAGGTCCACGTCGCCTCTGGTGAGGAGGCCGGGGAGGCTGGAGGCGCCGGTGAGGACCAGGTCTCCCGGTACGCCGGCGGCTGCGAGTTCCGCCTGTACTTCGGTGTGGATCCGGCGGGCGTCCTCGAGAAGAGTGTCGGACCAGACGAGGCCGTGAAGCTCTAGCTCGGCGGTCGCGGTGTGTCCCGAGGCGAGGAAGGTGTCGCGGAGCCGTTGAACCTGGGCCGGGTCGACGACTCCCGAATAGGTCAGGGGAGTGGTCGGCACGATCGTGAGACTCGCCCAGGTGTGTTCGATTTCGTACTCGCGCGCGCCGCTACGCCGTACGGACCAGCCCAAAGCGGCGAACGCGTCGGCGACAGAGGAAGGCTCGGTCGCTCCGGAGATCTCGCCGTAGACGTTGTTCGGCAGGTCGAGGAACGCTCTGTCCAAGCGCGGGCTGTCCACTACTCGCCGACCGCGCCGTCGGTGGACTCGCGGAGGAAGTCCAGCATCTCGGTCAGAGTGGCGGGTTCGTCGCCGTCCTCAACGGGACGGACTCGCTCGACAGCGCGAACCTCCGAGTTGGCCACAGGCTCAAACTAGTGCCTGTCTAGGCCGCCAACACAGGCTGAACAGCGGGTGAGAGTTGTCAGAGACCGGTGGGAGGCGTTGATTGTTCGGCTGCGGGGCGTATCAATGGAGAGGTGGAGAGTTACCGCAATCCGGTGCTGACGGCCGCGGTGTTCGTTCCGTTGATCGTTTGTGGGGGATTGGTGCCGTTCCGCCACAGCTTCGACAATGCCACTGCGGCGTTGCTGCTGGTCCTGGTGATCGTGGCGGTGGCGTCCTTCGGGATCCGGCCCGCCGGGGTGGTCGCGGCGGTGTCGAGCGCGGTGTGGTTCGACTTGTTCCTGACCGTGCCGTTCAATCGGTTGACGATCGAGAACCGCGATGACATCGAGGCGACCATCCTGCTGGTGGTGATCGGTGCCGCGGTCACCGAGATCGCGATCTGGGGCCGTCGGCAACAAGCTCGCGCGAGCCGGCAGAGCGGCTACCTGGCCGGCGTGATGACCACCTCGAACGCGATCGCGAGCGGTGGATCCACCGATCAGGTGATCGACCAGGTGCGCGCCGAGCTGATCGCCGTCGCGCTGGCGGACCAGGTCGGCTCGGCGCTCGCGTCCCAGGAGGCATCGCTGCGCAACCCCTGAACTGGCCTGCGGGAAGAACCACATCCTGGGTGGCCACCGGTCCCGGCGTCGTACTTGCCCATACAGGTACGGCGCCGCCCCGCCGAACGACTGTGCTGGCTCAGACCCAGGGACTGAGTTTGGTTGGGTTGTGCAACCTGTTGGGTGGGTGGGGAAATATCGCTTGGGGAACAGGTGGGTGGTCCTCAGGCGTTGTTAAGGGTGGGCCCGTAGTATCGCGATACGACCCACAGCGGGTCGACAGTGGGTCATCAGGAGGATGACATGCAGAGCAGTAACCCGGTCCTGAACCGGTCGAGTGCATTTGCGCCTGGCCAAGGCCAGGCCTATCCCGGGGCCGCTCCGTACGGTCAGCCGGGTCCTTACGGTCAGCCCGGCCAGTACGGCGGGCCCGGTATGCCGCCCCAGAACTACCAGGGCGCGCCGGCTGACAGCCGCCCGATGACGTTGGACGACGTCATCGTCAAGACCTCGATCACGCTGGGTGTCGTCGTGGTGGCGGCCGCCTTCGCGTGGTGGTGGACGCCCGACAACCTGGTCACACCGGTGTTCCTGGCCGGCGCGCTGCTCGGCTTCGCGCTGGCGATGGTGCTCTCGTTCTCACGCAAGGTGAACCCGGCGCTGTTGATGGCGTACGCCGTGGCCGAGGGCGCGTTCCTCGGAATCGGCTCCAAGTTCATCGCGAACTGGGTCGGTGACCCGGGCATCGTCGTCCAGGCCGTGCTGGCCACGATGGTGACCGCGGGTCTGACGCTGGCGACGTACAAGTACTTCAACATCAAGGTCACGCCGCGCTTCACCCGAATGGTCATCGTCGCGACGATGGGCTTCGCGGGCGTGCTGCTGGTCAACTTCGTGCTCAGCCTGTTCGGCGTCGGCACCGGCATCTCGGGCATGGGCCCGCTTGGTCTGCTGTTCGCCGTGCTCGGCGCGGGCCTGGCCGTGTTCAACCTGATCCTCGACTTCGACATGATCGAGCAGGGTGTCCGCGCGGGCGCCCCGCAGAACGAGGCCTGGCGGGCCGCCTTCGGCCTGACCGTCACCCTGGTCTGGCTGTACTGGAACCTGCTGCGGATTCTGGCGATCCTCCGCGGTGGCGACTGACCGCTCGGCTGACATCGGCTAGCTAGCACGCAAGAGGCCCGGTTCCTTCAGGTGGAGGAGCCGGGCCTTTGCTGTGCCACCCGACGCCCGCCCGACGCCCACCCGACGCCCACCCGACGCCCACCCGAGGCCCGCCCGATGCCCGGGAGGTGTCGGTGGGGTTTGGGAGGGTGGGGGGATGACGACGCGATGGACGATGACGATCGACTGCGGGGACCCGGTGCGGGTGGCCCGGTTCTGGTGTGAAGCGCTCGGATATGTCGAGGCGGGGCCGCCGAAGGGGTGGGACTCGTGGGAGAGCTTCCTCGTCGATCAGGGGGTGCCGGAGGAAGAGTGGAACGACGGGGCCAGCTTGACCGACCCGGACGGCGTACTGCCGGCTATCTCGTTCCTGAAGGTGCCCGAGCCCCGTACTTCGAAGAACCGGCTGCACCTGGATCTCCAGGTCACCGGCGGGCGGAACCAGCCCCAGGAGTACCGGGAGCGGGTGATCCGTGCGGAGGCGGCGCGGCTCGTCGCGGCCGGGGCGACCGTGGTGCGGGAGGTCGAGATCGAGGGCGGCGGCGCGCTGGACCACTTCTGGATGACCGACCCCGAAGGCAACGACTTCTGCGTGGTCTAGGCGTGGTCAGGACGGGAGCTTGACCTTGCCTGGAACAACGAAAGCCTGCCCCTCCACCTGAAAGGGCAGGCTTTCGGAAAAGTCAGACTCCTGTTCGGCTCGTCAGCCCATTCGCCTGTGCGCTTTGACCAGGTCGTATTCGTGAACGATGGCTGTGGCGTGCCCGTGAGCGAGGGCGTACTCGCTGGAAAGCCATCTCACCCTGTCGTTGAAGCGCAGGAACGACGGTCCGTCGTTCATCAACTTGAACCACTCTGTCATCTCACGCCCGGTGCACTGGGGCACCTTCTCCACCAGACGTTGGTGCGTCTCCTCGGAGTGGCCCAAGCCCATCTTCGCCTCCCGTCATCGGGGTATTGCGTAGTTATTGACTGTGCCTCAGGACAACGTCGCAATCAAGTCCCTCTTGATGAAAGTCCTCGCTCAGCGGACGCTCTATTTCCCCACGGGTACTGCGTCCTCGGTGCCGGCGAGCTCTTCCTCGACGCGCTCGACCTCTGGTTTCGGATGCCGGCGGCGGTGCCGGAGTTGGGCCCACCGGCCCCGGGGACCGCGCTCGTTGCCGGCCACCTTGGCCGCGGCGACCTCAGTACCGGCGGTGCGGACGGCCTGCACCGCGGCCTCCGCGATCGGAAGCACTGCCTCACCGCGGAATGGCTCGGGGTGTACGAACGACTCCGGGCCGACTCCGACCGAGGCGGCCACCGAAGGGAGCAACGCGGCCGCGGCGGCGGCGTACCCGGTGACTGAGGGGTGGAAGTTGTCCTCGCCCCACATCGACGGGTTCGTCCGGAAGGCCTCGCTCAGCAGCGATCCCATCGACACCGTTCGCCCGCCGGCCTCGACCACGCAGATCGTCTGGGCAGCGGCCAGCCGTTGGCTCCACGACCGGGCGACCTGCCGCAAGGGCGGCATGATCGGCCGGACGACTCCGAGGTCCGGGCAGGTGCCGACGACGACCTCGCAGTTCGCGGCGCGCAGCCGGCGGACGGCGCCGTCGAGCAGCCGCACCGACGTGGACGGCGGCACCTGCGCCTTCACGTCGTTGACGCCGATCAGGATCGCGGCCACGTGCGGGCCGGCCAGTAGCGCGGTGTCGACCTGGCCGGCCAGGTCGACGGACTTCGCCCCCGTTCGTGACACGTCGACCAGCCGGACCGGGCGCTTCGCCAACTCCGCGAGACCGCACGCCAGCAGCACGCCGGGGGTCTCGTCGGGCGAGGTGGTGCCGTATCCGGCAGCACTGGAGTCACCGATCATCGCCAGCGTGATCGGATGACCTGGGTACCGGCCGTACAGGCCGTCGCCCTTGGCCGGGTGAGCCTTCATCGGACCGATGACGCGCCTGGCGTACCGCGCTTCCGCGGTCAGCACGCCGTACAGCGTCGCTCCGATCAGTCCGAGTCCCCCACCACCGAAGGCTGCGGCCTGGGCCAGTTTCTTGGCGGCCCGGGCATTCATCATGGGTCAAGGATTACACGCTGTGACGCTCACGCAAGCGAAATAGGAAACGACTCGCTGCGTGGTTGCTCACGGCTCGGCGCCGGGTCGGCGGCGATGGCGCCGCGGAGGCGAATGTCCCATACAGTGAGATACGTGCGCTACGTGAACTCACTCCTGGACCTGGTCGGCAACACCCCGCTGGTGCGGCTCTCGAAGACCACGGACGGTGCCAAGCCGCTCGTGCTCGCGAAGGTCGAGTACTTCAACCCCGGCGGCTCGGTGAAGGACCGGATCGCGGTCCGGATGGTCGAGGCCGCCGAGGCCTCCGGCGAACTGAAGCCCGGCGGCACGATCGTCGAGCCCACCTCCGGCAACACCGGGGTCGGGCTGGCGATGGTCGCCCAGGCCAAGGGCTACAAGTGCGTCTTCGTCTGCCCGGACAAGGTCAGCGAGGACAAGCGCAACGTGCTGAAGGCGTACGGCGCGGAGGTGGTCGTCTGCCCGACCGCGGTCGCCCCCGAGCACCCGAACTCGTACTACAACGTCTCCGACCGGCTGGTCCGCGAGATCGAGGGCGCCTGGAAGCCGAACCAGTACGCGAACATCAACAACCCGATCTCGCACTACGAGTCGACCGGCCCTGAGCTCTGGGAGCAGACCGAGGGCAAGATCACCCACTTCGTCGCGGGCGTCGGCACCGGCGGCACGATCAGCGGCACCGGCAAATACCTCAAGGAGGTCTCCGGCGGCCGCGTCCAGATCATCGGCGCCGACCCCGAGGGCTCCGTGTACTCCGGGGGCAGCGGCCGGCCCTACCTGGTCGAGGGCGTGGGCGAGGACTTCTGGCCCGAGACCTACGACAAGAACATCTGCGACCGGATCATCGAGATCTCCGACGCCGACTCGTTCGCGGTGACGCGGCGGCTGGCTCGCGAAGAGGCGATGCTCGTCGGTGGTTCCGCCGGTATGGCGGCGGCCGCGGCGATCCGGCTCGCGCAGGAACTCTCGGGTGAGCCGGGCGCCGAGGACATGGTGATCGTCGTGCTGCTGCCGGACGGTGGACGCGGCTATCTGACGAAGGTGTTCAACGACGAGTGGTTGGCGCAGTACGGGTTCCTGGCGCATGCGCGGCAGGGGACGACGCTCGGCGAGGTGCTCGCGGGCAAGGACGGCAGCATGCCTCCGCTCGTTCACACCCACCCCCACGAGACCATCGCCGAGGCCATCGAGATCCTGCGCGAGTACGGCGTCTCGCAGGTGCCGGTGGTCCGCGCCGAGCCGCCGATCATGGCGGCGGAGGTAGCCGGCTCGGTGTCGGAGCGGACTCTGATGGACGCGCTGTACTCCGGTCAGGCGCGGCTCGCAGACATCGTCGAACTGCATATGGATCCTGCGCTGCCGTCGCTCGGCGCGGGCGAATCTGTCACGAAGGCGGTCGAACTGCTGGAGGACAAGGACGCGCTGATGGTGCTCGACGACGGAAAGCCGGTGGGCGTTCTTACCCGGCAGGACCTGCTGGGGCACCTGTCAATCGGCTGACGGGAAGTTCGGCGCGGTCGAGGATTTCGGTGGTGTAGCGGCGGGTGTGCTCGGGTGCGAGCTCGCGGCGGCGTCGCATCACGCGACGGCGGTCCCCTCGAGTTCGACCATCAGGGTGGGGATCGCCAGCCGAGTCACCCCGAGCATCGTGGTGGTCGGCGCCACCCCGGCGGCGCCCAACCGCGACGCCAGCTCGCCGTAGTGCTGGAAGAGCAGATCGACGTCGGTGGTGTAGACGTTGAGCCGGACGAGGTTCGCGAGGGACATGCCGGCCTCGCCGAGAATGGCCTCCAGGTTGTCCAGGCTCAGCGCCAACTGTGCGGCCATGTCACCGTCATGCTGGGGCTTGCCGTCGCCGCTCATCGCGGTTTGCCCGGCGCAGTACAGGGTCCGGGTGTGCTCGGAGACGATCTCACCCTGGTTGTAGCCCAGTTCCACCGACCACGTCCACGGGTTGACCGTCGTTCGCTCCACAGCCACATCTGCTCCATTCGATTCATCGTCAGTACGTACGTCCGTCGGCTCGGTAGCCGCCAGCTTTGACGTCGTGTGGACAGCCTGCCAACGAATCACGACATCCTGTGTCGTGTATGCCGGTAGAGTTTTCGCATGCGCGCCGACCGGTTGGTCTCGCTGGTGCTGCTGCTGCGCCGGCGCGGTCGGCTGTCCGCGGTCACACTGGCCCGCGAGTTGGAGGTGTCCACCCGGACCGTCCTGCGCGACATAGAGGCGCTGTCAGCGGCCGGCGTCCCGGTCTACGCCGAACGCGGCCGGTACGGCGGGTTCGCGCTGTTGCCCGGTTTCCAGACAGAGCTCACCGGCCTGAACCACGACGAGGCGCTCGCCCTGCTGGTCGCCGGATCACGGCGCGGCGCCCACGTGTTCGGCCTTGGCTCGGCGCTCGCTTCGGCCATGCTCAAGGTGGTCGACGCACTGCCCGAGGGCTATCGGGACACCGCGGCCGGCGCGGCGCAGCGATTGCTCATCGACCCGGAGACCGACCTCCTCTCACGCCGCGTGGTCGCTGAGGAGGTGCCCGACGCCATAGCGGCCGAGGTCCGGCGGGCAGTGTTCGCCGGACACAAGCTGCGCATCCACTACGCGGCGGTGGACCAGACTCCGACGTGGCGCACGGTGGACCCGATCGGCCTGGTCACCGTTCGCGACCAGGGCTACTTGCTCGCCACGAAGTCTGGCGAGGACCGCACCTACCGGCTGTCCCGGGTATTGGCCGCCGAGGAACTCGACGAACCCGCACAGCGACCGGACCGGGTCGATCTGGACCGGGCCTGGCAGGAACGCAGCACGCGTTTTCGGACCGGCGGCGACCAGGTCGCCGTGCTGGTACGGGTGAACCCGGCGCGGCGGGAGGACCTGGTGGGCACCGCGCTGGCCGTCCTCGCCGAAGAAACCGACGCAGACGGCTGGCTGCGGCTGGAGGTGACGTTCCAGGATTCACGACACGCGGAATGGGCGCTTTGGCAGCTCGCCACGAACGCGGAAGCCCTGGCCCCGCAGTGGTTGCGGACCTCCTTGCGCAACCGCGCCACCGCGATTGCCGGCTGCTACGGAGTGCCATCCTGAGAGCTGTTGCCTTCCGCGGGCCGCCGCCGCGTCACGAAGATCCGGCCCCGCAACAGCCAGGTCAGCGGTCTACGACGGTCGGGACGATCGCGATCAGGATGGTGACGAGGATGCCGAGCACTATGGCTGCACTGCCTAGGATCTGAAGGATTTCCATACTTCGAGAGTCCTGCGGAGAAGGCTTCGAGCCATCGGTCCTAGGGGCGGTCTTGTGGTCCTCCCTGGGGTGCAGGAGAACGGAACGAGGTACTACTTCCGTTGCTGTGAGCAACGGGTGGGAACGCAGCGACGCCCGACGAGCCCCCCGAGGGCTCTTCAGACGTCGGGGTGGTGCGGCCGCACTCGAGTGCGGGGACCGGGTCAGCGGTCGACGACGGTCGGGACGATGGCGATCAGGGCGGTGATCACGACACCGCCGACGATGACGACTGCGCTGAGGATCTGGAGGAGGTTCATGTTCCAAGGATCCGTCGCGACAGGCGGAAAAACCTCGGTCCAAGGACCTGTCTTCGTCTCCACCCATAGTCGTACGCCGGCGTCCGGTCGATCCTCCCTCAGTAGTCCGGGGGGACCCTGAGCCGGGACCCCAAGGATCAGTGGGTGAGCACGAAGTCGGCGGGGTTGAGCCGGCGGGTGCGGCGCCAGTACGTGAAGGTGAAGTCGGGCCAGATGGTGGAGTTGCGGCCTTGGGCGTCCAGGTACCAGCTGTTACAGCCTGCCTGCCAGACGGTGTCGTCCAAGTCATTCTGGACCGAGTCAACGAACTGCTCCTGGGCTTCCTCGCGGACCTCGACCGACGTGGCGTTGCGGGAGCGGAGCAAATGCAGGGCCTGCATCACGTAGCGGACCTGGGCCTCGATCATGAACACCATCGACGAATGCCCAAGGGCGGTGTTCGGGCCGACCAGCAGGAACAGGTTGGGATAGCCGGCGACAGTGATACCGAGATGGGCGCCGATGCCGTTGCGTTTCCAGGTGTCGGCGAGGTCGGTGCCGTCGCGGCCCAGGATGCCGATCCGGGTGAGGTTGCCGGACACCTCGAAGCCGGTGCCGAGCACGATCGTGTCGCACTCCCGTTCGACGCCGTCCGCGGTGGTCACGCCGGTCGGGGTGACCCGGGTGATCGGGGTGGTGATCAGGTCGACGTCGGGGCGGGCGAGTGCCGGGTAGTAGTCGTTCGAAAGGAGGATCCGCTTGCAGCCGATCTGGTAGTCCGGCGTCAGCTTGGCGCGGAGTACGGGATCGGTGACCTGCTTGCGGAGGTGCCGCTTGGCCTGGAGTTCCAGGCCCTTCATCAGCTTGGGACTGCCGGCGAACCCGAGCCCGCGTGCCTCCAGCCCCCAGAAGATCGCGTCGCGGATCGCCCGTTGCCCGGCCGGGAACCTGGCGTGCAGGCCGCGCTCGAGCGGGCCGATCCCTCGATCCGGCTTGGGCGTGATCCAGGGAGCCGTGCGCTGATAGAGATCGAGGTGCGCGGCCTGCTCGGCGACCCGAGGTACGAACTGGATCGCTGAGGCGCCGGTGCCGATCACGGCGACCCGGCGGCCGGTCAGGTCGTGGTCGTGGTTCCACTGCGACGAGTGGAACGAAGTACCGGTGAAGGAGTCGAGGCCGGCCAGGTCGGGGACCTTGGGCTGGTGCAGATTGCCCACCCCGCCCACGAGGGACTGCGTCTCCAGCGTCTCGCTGCCGTTGATCGTGACGATCCACTGGCCGGTGGCGTCGTCGTACGCCGCTTCGGTCACCTCGGCGCCGTACCGGATCTTGTCCGCGATCCCGTACTTCGCGGCGCAGTGCTTCAGGTACTCCAGGATCTCGTCCCAGGGGGCGAACATCCTGGTCCAGCGCGGGTTCTGCTCGAACGAGAAGGAGTACAGGTACGACGGGATGTCGCAGGCGCAGCCTGGATAGGTGTTGTCCCGCCAGGTGCCGCCAAGTTCGTCGGCCTTCTCCAGGATGACGAAGTTCTCGCAGCCGGCCTGGCGGAGCTTGATCCCCATGCAGAGCCCGGCGAACCCGGACCCGATGATCGCGACCTCGGTCTGTGCCATGCCGGAAGGTTACCCGCGAGTCACCTGTCTGTCAGCGGAGGCGATACAGAACCTCACCGGCATTGGGTAGCACCAGCGTCTCGGGATCACTCTCGTACTGCGCCAGGTCGAACCCCGCCGGATCCAGATACCCCAGGTTGGCCCCACGGACGACGTCCTCCGGAATCCCCGTCGCCAGCGTGACGTCGACGCGGCAGCGTTCTCCGTTGACCAAGTCCCAGGTTCCGGCGCCGCGCAGGTGGGTGGAATGCGCGAGCACACCCCAGTGGGCGTCGCGGAACTGGTCCCACTGGCCGAGGAAGTAGTCGCGGCAGTGGTAACCGAGTTGCTCGATTTCCGGGTGCATCGCGGCCAGTTGGGTGACGTGTGGCGCGTACAGGATCACTTCGCCGCCGTCGGCAACGACCGGTTCGACCTTGTAGAAGCCCTTCGCCGCGGTCCAGATGTCCTGGTAGCGGGAGGGCATCAGCGAGACCACTCGGCGAACCGGGCGATCGAGGTACCGGATGTGCGTTTGCGCCGACACGGCGGCCGCGGCCTGCCAGGAGGAGATCGTGTCGCCGAAAGCCACGGCGTGCAAGGCGCTCGTGCCGGACTGGGCGACGACGCTCAGGGCCAGTTTGTCGGCTGGGATGAGGCCGGCCGCTTCGTTGATCAGGGCCCGCACCGGCGTGAGGCTCGGCGTACCGATGATGCCGGCGCTGGTGATCAGCGCGCCGAGCCAGTGCGACAGGTCGATCACCTCTTGGCCGGCAACGCCGGGGAAGAAGTACTTGTTGCCGCCCGAGAAGCCGACCACCTCGTGCGGGAAGACCGGGCCGACGACCAGGGCGACGTCGTGCTCGACCACCGCGCGGTTGAGGCGAACCGGGACGGCCTCGTCGAGCAGGCCGCCGGAGATCTCCCGGACCTTGGCCGCGCTGATGGTGCCGAGGTCGGCGAAGGTGTCTTCCTTCCACCACTCGTGGTTCAGCACGGTGAGACCGTCGTACGGGCCACCGAGGTGGCCGGCGAGCTGGTCGGCGGACATCTCCGCATGGGTGCCGAGGGCAACAAGCACGGTGAGCTCGGAGACGCGACCGGTCAGAGCGCCGTGCACCGCGGACAGGAGCAGCGGCAGCGGGCAGCTGCGGGTCGCGTCCGGGACGATCACACAGACGCTGCGCCCGTCGAGCCCGGCGCCTGCCAACGAGTCGCGGATGAAGGAGTCGACCTCCGCGTCGGTGAGGACCTGCCCTGGTCCGCCCAGCAGGGCCGCGGTCTGCGCATCGGTGACGGTCATGGCCGAAAGCCTAGCTGGCAAGCGGTTGCCGACACTTCCCCAGGTGACGGCTGCCGACGGTGACCGGCCGAAAGCCCTTGGTGTGCGGGCCAACACGTCACATTCCGGTAAGAGCCGAACCGTTGACCGGATCAACGACCCGGAGCAGCATCGGGCGTGTCACCTGGGGAATGGCGATTCAAGGGGGGTTCCCATGTCTGACACGATCGAGCGATCCACCGGTTCGCACCGGGGGCGGCCGGACGGCTTCGGGGGAGAGGTGCTGCGGCCCGGCGACGCGTCGTACGACGAGGCGCGAGCGGTGTTCAATTCGATGATCGACAAGCGGCCGAGGCTGATCGCGCAGTGCGAATCGGCGGCCGATGTCGCGGCGGCGGTGCGGTACGGGGTCACGGAGGGGTTGGAGATCGCGATCCGCGGCGGTGGCCACAGTGTCGCCGGTGCCGGCGTGACGGAAGGCGGCATCGTCGTCGACGTCCGCAAGATGTCGGGAGTCCAGATCGATCCGGACGCCCGGCTCGCGCGGGTCGGCGGCGGTGCCACCTGGGCGGACCTGGACGGCGCCTGCCAGCAGTACTGGCTCGCGACCACCGGTGGGCGCGTTTCGACCACCGGCGTGGCCGGTCTGACGCTGGGTGGCGGGTCCGGCTGGCTGGAGCGGAAGTTCGGGCTGGCCTGCGACAGTCTGGTGTCGGTCGAGTTGATCACCGCCGACGGACAGTTGGTGATCGCGGACGAGACCAAGAACACCGAACTGTTCTGGGCGCTGCACGGCGGCGGCGGCAACTTCGGGGTGGCGACGTCGCTGACGTTCAAGCTGAAGCCGTTGGCCGCGATGACGATGGCGATGCTGTTGTGGCCGGCGGACGCGGGACCGGAGGTGCTGCGGACCTACCGGAACCTGGTCGAGGCCGGTGCGCCCGAGGAACTGGGTGGCGGCGTGATCTTCCTGACCGGCCCGCCCGAGGACTTCGTCCCGCTCCACCTGCAGGGCGAACGACTGGTCGCCGCCGCTGCCGTCTACGCGGGGACGGAGGCGGAGACGCGAGCCGCCTTCGCGCCGATGCTCGACCTGAACCCGGAAGGCATCATGATCGCCGAGATGCCGTACGCCGCCGTGCAGTCGGCGCTGGACGATCCGCCCGGGTTCCGGAACTACTGGTCGGCCGAGCACCTGACCGAGTTCCCGGACGAGGCGATCAAGGCGTTCTGCGATCGAGCGGACGACATGCCGCATCCTTCGCCCTCGCAGCAGTTGATGGCTCCGTGGGGCGGCGCGGTGGCCCGCGACGCGGACAAGTGGCCGCTGCCGCACCGGACGGCGCCCTGGGTGATCCACCCGTTCGGGCTGTGGGAGGACCAGGCGACGGACGAGCAGGGGATCGCCTGGGCGAGGAACCTGTGCGCTGACCTGAAGCCGTGGTCGACCGGCGCGGTCTACCTGAACTTCATCGGGAACGAGGGGCAGGACCGGGTGATCGCCGGCTACGGGCGGGAGAACTACGACCGGCTGGCCCGGGTCAAGGCCGAGTTCGACCCGGGCAACGTCTTCCACCTGAACCAGAACATCAAGCCTGCCTAGTGTCCTGCTTCTGAAATTCGCTGTATAAGTCTAGGATGGGTTGTATGCCTAGGAC
>NZ_BAAAOS010000074.1:0-40946 GCF_039530625.1 Kribbella sancticallisti
CCTGCGCCAACCTCGCCACCCGTCGCAAGGAAACCAGTGCGCCCAGCCGCTTGGAATGCTCGGACCGCGACGCTGCCTCGCCCGCTGGGTTCCCGTGGAATGGGCTCGCGGACCAACCCATGCCCGGGTGACCAGCTTCCAGTGGCGCTCACGGCGAAACCGACCAACTTTCAAGCGCCGTCGACATCGGCGCCGGCTTCCGAGGCGGGGCTACCAGGCAGGCCGCCTGAAGCACCGTCACATGTGCGAGACGCTGCCTGTCGCCAGGTCAAGTGCTCGCGCCAAGGCACTCGTGGTTGATGGACCGTGTACTGTCGGCGCATCTAGTGGCTTGTCTCGGATGGTTCGCCGTGTAATGGCTTCATACGGTGGGTTCGGCTTCAGCGCGCCGGGGTGGCGATCGCAGGTGCTGTGGCCGCGGGCCGGATTCGTGGTGGCGAAAGTGTTTGCTCGGCTGGGGTCACTTGGGTAGCGTCGCCGTTCGTGACCCGCCTCTGTGCAGTGAGCGCCTGCTCCTGGACCCGTACATTCCGGGGGACGAAGAGGGCTTCGTCGCCCTGTTCCAGGACGGCAGGGTGTCGCGGTGGATGGGCGACGGCCCCGCTTCGAGGCGGAAGACCGGGCCCTGTTCCGGCGGATCTTCACGAAGGCCTATGCCCATAACCTGTTCGATGTCTGGGCCGTTCGTCGGGATGGTCTCCTGATCGGGCACGCCGAGATCAAACCGACCGACGTAGTACAGGGCTACCAGATCATCTACGCGCTGGCTCCCGACGTGTGGGGATCCGGTCTGGGGAAGAGGTGGCCGAAGCGATTGTCGCCTACGGCTTCGACACTCTCGGGCTGACCGAGGTATACGCCACTGTGGCCGCGCCGAACAGTGCCTCGCTGACTCTGCTGGGCAAAATCGGCTTCGAGCGCGTCCGGGACATAGCTGAGGACGACGGCAGCACCACTCGCATGCTGGCACGTCGATTAGACCCGCCCGTCAGGTCCTAGCTCAGCGCGCAGGCGTGAGCGGACCCCTGGCTCGGGGCCGCAGCGGTAGGCAGTCGGTCAAGCAACCCCGGCCGGGTAGCGGGTCCAGTTCCGGAGGGGGAGTCGGGGGCGAAGGCGGCCTTCGGCTGGGCTCGGGCGTTGTGCCAGCGGATGTCGGCGACGATGGCGGCGTTCTGTTCGCCGTGGCTGCGGTGGTCGGTGCCGTTGAGGGCGAAGTAGCTCAGGGCGGCGAACTCGGACTCGATCCAGTTCAGCCACGAGCCGTAGGTTGGCATTAAGACCACCTGGACGTCGTTGGCCTCCACCCAGGCGCGGATTTTCGGGTGCTTGTGCGGGGGAAAAGTTGTCGAGCACGACGTACAGATTCTCCCTGGGCCAGCGGGCACGCAGCGCCTTGAGTAGGGACAGGAACTCGCGCCAGCGTTTGCGCGGCCGGATGCGATATACGTCTGGCCGGTGGCCAGGTCGAGGGCGGCGAGCATGTGCATCACCCCGTCGTAGCGGTTGTAGGTGGCCCGCAGCCGGCGCAGTGAACGCCACGACTTGCCCTTGCGGGGCAGAGATTCAGTGGCCCGAACTCGTCCACGCACACCACCCGGCCGTCGGTCCGGCGGGGTTTCGTAGAGGGCCAGGATCCGATGCATCTTGGTGATGAAGTCCGGTCGTTGGAGGACTTCCCGGTCGTGGTGGTCTGCCAGGAGACCTTGCCCTCGCGCAGTATGCGCCTGGCGAGATCGTGGGCGTCGCCTCGGAGGTCGAGAGCCCCTTCGAGGTTGTCACCCGCGTCATCGGGACGGTTGACAGCGGTCTCCGGCGCCGCGTGATGCGATCGTCGCGTGTGCCTTCTTCGACGTACTACGGCGACCGGGCTACGCCCGGGTCGCACCCAGGTTGCCGGTCAGCTCGATGGTCGGAGCGGGAACCGTCCACCTCCGGTCATTCCTGAGGTGCACAGGCTGGAGACTCGAACGGTTCAGTCTCGCTGCCGAACGGTTTCCCGCGCGCTCGCCCTGTGGCGTTCGTAGTAACGCGCGACGCGGGCGCGGTTGCCGCAGCGGGTTGGCGAGCACCAGCGCCTGCGGGGATGGGAAGGGATGAACAGCATGATGCAGTCGTCGGCCTCACATTCCTTGAGACTCACGATCGCAGGGCTGGTGAGCAGATCAGCGGCGGCCTCGGCGAGCATGGCCGCCAGCCGGACGCCGAGCCGGCCGGTGCGTTGATATGTGGCGACAACGGCCGTGCCGTCCCAGTGCAGGTTCCGCACAGCCGGTGCCGCACGTTGCGCCTCTGTCAGGCCACGGAGGACGCTCGTCGGCGGTCGGCTTCCTTTCAGCAACGCCCGGACGGCGGCTTCGGTGTGTTCCCGTACGGCGTGGACGAAGGCAAGGTCCGCCGATGTCGGCACAGCACCTCGCAAGTTTGAGTCGAGTACAGGCTCAAGCGCCAGCCAGGCACTCAACTGCTCGGTAGTCCCGAGCAGGTCTGCTCGGCCATCCGCCCCCAGTGGGCGAGTGTTCACCAGGTCCAGCCCCAGCAGCTCGCCGACCAGCGGACTGACATCGATCGGGTCGCGCATGCTGCTAACGCTACCAGGGTGGATTGATAAGTTAGATAGCTGCTGCTATAACTAATGCATCATCAGTCCAGAAAGGGGTGTGGTGTGTTCCCTCGGATCGCGCATCGCCGCGTCGTGGTCAACGGTGTGAAGGTCTTCTACCGGGAGTCGCTCCCGGATCGGCCCGATGCCCCGGTGCTTCTGCTGCTACACGGTTTTCCTTCGGCCTCGCACCAGTACCGCAGACTCATGGACTCCCTTGGCGGGCGGTACCGGCTCATCGCGCCCGACTACCCGGGCTTCGGGCACACCAGAGCTCCGGACGGGTTCAGGTATTCGTTCGACGATCTCGCCGATGTCATCGACGCTCTTGTCGGCCAGTTGGGCCTGACCCGGTTTGCGATGTACATGTTCGATTTCGGCGCACCGATCGGCTTCCGGCTGGCATTGCGTCACCCGGAGCGTGTCGCCGGGCTGATTGTCCAGAACGGCAACGCCTACGCCGAGGGGCTGTCGGAGGCGGCGCGCGAGTTCATCTCCTTGACGCCCGACTCTCCCGGAGCCGAGCAGACGATCCTGGACTTGTTCACCCTCGAAGCGACCCGCGCCCAGTACGAGGGCGGCACTTCCGATCCGGAGCTGATAGCCCCGGAGGGGTGGTTGCTCGACCAGTTCTTCTTGGACCGCCCGGGCCGCAAACAGGCGCAGCTCGCGTTGGCTTACGACTACAAGCGCAACGTCGAGCTCTACCCAGAGTGGCAGGCATGGTTGCGCGAATACCGCCCTCCTACATTGATCATCTGGGGTGTCAACGACCCGTTCTTCACCGAGGCCGGCGCCAAGGCGTACTTACGCGACGTGCCGGATGCCGCACTTCACCTGTTTGACACGGGTCACTTCGCTCTGGAGGATCACGTGCCTCAGATCGCTCCGCTGATTGCCGACTTCCTTGATGAGACGGCTGTTCCGGGCTGATCCTCGGTCCGGCGAGCCGTTGGGCAGTTCGCTCGCATGCGGGCGCGGCACATCCCGGACGTCGGATGGCCGGCGAACAAGCTGCGCGAACTCCCAGCGGCTCCGGGCGGGGCACACGTCCGATGCTGTGTCCTGTTCGGGTTGTTCGCGGGCGCCACCGTCGGCGGGACCGTGGCAGCCCGGAGCCTGATGATCCTGTTCGAGACCGCGTCGCAGGCGGTGACTTTTGGATGCCGTCCAGTGGCCGTCCTGGTCGGTGTCGGCCAGGAGGCCGAGCTGGCGAGCCATGTGGACGCCCGAACGATGCCACCGGGTGACTCATATAGATGTAAGGGAGGGAGCGAACGAGCGCATCAGATCAGGCTGGTCGGTCAGGGGATCCACACCGGACATCCCGAAGGCCGGCCTCGAGCAGTGGTAGTACTTCGGCTGCGAACCACTCGACGCGCTCCATGCAGGCTGCGTAGCTTCGGCCGGAAGGGTTGATCGCAAGCTCGGTGAACCCAGCCTCTGCGTACTGGTGGATGGCGTCGACGACCTGGTCCGCGTTTCCGGCGAAACTCGCCGTGGAACTGGGCTCGTCCGCCACGATGCCGCCGTTGGCTCCGGCGATGGCGCTGCTCAACAGTCCAAGAGCGGACTCCGCCTCCCCGAGACCGATCGTGTAGCGAAAGGAGAGCCTCCGGGAATCGCGGCCGCGCTGTTCCGCGCCGTCCTTGATCCGTGCGATGGTCTCCCCGAGAAGCGCCGGACGGTCGTCCCCCATGGGCATCCAGCCGTCGCCTACGCGCCACAGCCGTTCAAGCGACTTCCGCCCGGCGCCACCAGCGATCCAGATCGGGACGTGCGGTCTTTGGTAGCACCGGGGTTCGAACACCAAGTCGCACAGTGACACGAACTCTCCGTCGAATCGTGGCCGTTCCTCGGTCCACATGACCCGCATCGCCTCGAGATACTCATCCATGACTGCGCCTCGCCGGGCGTACGGGACGTTGAGCATGTCGAACTCGCGCTCCCACCAACCGACGCAGGCAGCGAGTGTCAGGCGGCCACGGGACAGGTCGTCGATCGTTGCTACCTGCTTGGCCGTCACCAGGGGACTGCGGTACGGGATGGCGACGCACGCGACGATTCGCAGACGCGTCGTGATCGTCGAAAGGTAGGCCGATGTGACAGCCCAGTCCGGCCAATCAGGCATCAAGCCGTCACCCTCCGGGCCGGTCGGGCAGACGGTGTGGTCGGAAACGGTGATGCTGTCGAAGCCCAGCTCCTCGATGCGCTTTGCGGCTCGCCCGATGCCGTCGAATCCGCCCCAGCGACCGTAGGGCCACAGCCACATCGAGAAGTGCACGACCGCCAGCCCTTCGGTGTTCGGTATTCGAGCAGGTGCTCGTATCATGCTCTCGAGAGGGATACGCGTCAAGTGATTCGTGCGCCGTGGCATCGGCGTTCGATCGATCCTGCAGGGCGAAAAGCCATTTGCTCGCCCGCTTGCGCTGCGAGGTCGAAGGTGTGCACAATACGAGCACATGCACGAAATGCGAGCAGAGAGGATGGTTCGTTGACGACGCACCCTCGCGGCGGCTTGTCAGGGACGGGTAGATGAGCACCACCCCTCAGCAGCTTCTCGAGCTCTACCGGCTCATGGTCCTGACAAGGTCCGTGGAGACGGCGATCGAACGCGCCCATCGAGCGGGCCGCATCGCCGGCTCCTTCCACTCGTCGCTAGGGCAGGAGAGCTGTGCTGCCGGTGTCTGCGCTGCGCTTCGTCCCTCGGATGTGGTGACCAGCAACCACCGTGGGCACGGGCACGCGCTCAGCAAGGGTGTCTCTGCCGCCGCTGTCATAGCAGAGCTGTACAAGAGGACTCATGGCACCAGTGGAGGACGCGGTGCCTCGATGCACCTGCACGACCGCGCCTCTGGCTTCTACGGCGAGACGGCGATCGTTGCTGGCGGTGTGCCGTGGGCTGCTGGCGTGGCTTGGGCAAAGAAGCGAACCGGCAGCGATGACATAGCGGTCTCCTTCGGAGGAGATGGTGCGTTCGCCAACGGTACGTTCGCCGAGACCATCCGGTTGGCGAAGTTCTGGGAGGCGCCCTGTCTGTTCGTGTGTGAAAACAACGGCTGGGCCCACTCGATGCCGGTGGAGCGGATCTTCGGCCCGCCCGGCAGTATCACCGAAGTCGTACGGGCGATGGGCGTACGCGCCGAGTGTGTCGACGGCCGGGATGTCGCCGCTGTTTACGAAGCCACCCAGGAACTCGTAACGCACGTCCGCGGTGGACAGCCGGCGTTCCTGGAATGCGTCGTCTACAGGGTTCGCGCTCACAGTATCAACGACGCCGACTACCGTTATCGCGGCAAGACCGACGGCGCCGATTGGCTCGACTCCAACGACCCGATCGCGGCGGTGCGGCACAAGCTGGACGAGCTCATGGCGGGGCATGCTGCCGCCGTTGACGACGACGTCACGCGCATCGTTGCGGAAGCGGTGGCTCGGGCGGAGGCCGGACAGTCCCCGACTCCGGAGGACGCGTTCAAGACCGTGTATGCCAGTGAAGGGTTGGAATGGCATGGCCAAGTTCAAGTTCGCTGAAGCCATTCGGGCGGCGCTCGACGACGAGATGGCCGCCGACGACTCGGTCGTCCTGATGGGCGAGGAGGTCGGGGCGCTCGGTGGCGTGTTCACCGTCACCAAGGACCTGATCGACAAGTACGGTCCCGACCGCGTCATGGACTCGCCCATCTCCGAGGGTGCGCTGGCCGGCTTCGCGGCTGGAGCCGCAACCGAAGGTGTACGCCCGGTTGTCGAGATCATGTTCTCCGACTTCGTCATGCTGGCCATGGATCAGCTCATCAACTTCGCGGCGAAGATCCACTACATGAGCAACGGGCAGTTCTCCGTGCCCATGGTCGTTCGGTTGCCGGGCGGGGCCGGGACCAACCACGGCCCCCAGCACTCGCAGAGCCTGGAAAGCTGGTTCGCGCAGACCCCGGGCCTCGTCGTCGCGATGCCCAGCACCCCCTCCGACGCGTACTGGATGATGCGTGAGTCGATTCGCCTCGACGATCCTGTCATGTTCTTCGAGAACAAGAACCTCTACTTCCGTCTCGCGGAGGAGATCGACCCCACCGAAGGGTTCCGCGGGCTCGGCGCGGCGGTGCGCCGAGAAGGCGCAGATGTCACCATCGTCTCCGCCGGGCGCATGGTCGGCATGAGCCTGGAGGCTGCCGACATGCTTGCCCAAGACGGCTACTCCTGCGAGGTCATCGACATGCGGTACCTATGGCCTCTCGATCTGGACACGGTGGCGCGCTCCCTCGAGAAGACGTCGAAGCTGGCTGTCGTGTATGAGGCCGTGGAGTACGGCGGCTGGGGGTCGGAGATCGCGAGCTGGGCCGCGGCGGAGCACTTCATGGACCTCGACGGCCCCGTCACCCGCGTGGGTTCGCATCGCGTCCCCATCCCGGTCGGCGTGCCCCTCGAGGAAGCTGTCGTGCCCACCCCGGCCAGCATCCACCAGTCAGTCCTCGAGCTCGCGAAGTACTAGAAGCGAAGTACTAGAAGAAGGACAATCCATGAGCAGCGACAGCGGCACTGAGATCACTCCGACCACGGTGACCTTCGACTCCGACGGCTTGACCCTCGAAGGCCTGTACTTCCGCCCTGCCGGCGCCGGGCCGTTCCCATGCGTGGTGATGGCCGGAGGTTGGTGCTACGTCAAAGAGCTTGCGCAGCCCACGTACGCGGCCGCGCTCGCAGCAGCCGGGATCGCGGCGCTGGTCTTCGATTACCGCAACTTCGGTGGCAGCGAGGGGCAGCCGCGTCAGCATATCGACCCCGCCCAGCAGATCGCCGACTACCGTAACGCTCTCGACTACGTCGAGTCGCGTGGCGAGGTCGACGCCAACCGACTGGGTGTCTGGGGAATTTCCTACAGCGGGGGACACGCCCTGATCCTGGGGGCAATCGACTCCCGGGTCCGTGCACTGTGCGGCATCGTGCCCGTGACCGACGGCTACAGCAACATGAGGCTCGCGCACGGAACGCTGGGGTTTCGGCGATTCCAGGAGCGCATCCTCGAGGCGCGCCGCCACAAGCACCGTACCGGCGAAGTTACCTACTTCCCGCATCAGCCTGCCGAGGAAGGCGCCCTCGCGACGTGGCCCTTCCCCAAGAGCAAGGAGACCTTCGCCGCCCTCCAGGAACGTGAGGCGCCCGCGTACCGCGGCGAGTCGACCGCGGAGTCCTCTGACCTGTTGCTGGGCTACAGCGTCTTCCCGTACCTGCCGCGACTGCTGGCCAAGCCGAGTCTGCTCATTATTGCCGAGGGCGACGACCACACCCACTGGGATTTGGCGCTGAAGGCGTTCGAAGGCATCCCAGGGACGGCGAAGGAAGCGATGATCGTCGCGAACGCAGACCATCTCACGCTCTACGCGGATCGAGACCGGCAGAACGCGGTGGCTCGAAAGGTTGCAGACTTCTTCCGGGCTGCCCTCGACTCATGACACCGGGCTGCCGACAGGTGCCCGCCTACAGAACCATCGACGGCTGTTCAAGACAAGAAATCCACTGAGCGAACGAGGTTGGACCTCATGTCCCGAGACATCAAGATCGGACTGTGCGGGCTGGGCAGCATCGGCAAAGCAGCTGCTCGCCTGCTGATCGACCACCGCAGCGGCTTCTCATTGGTCGGTGCCATCACCAAGGCTCCCGAAGACATCGGTCACACGCTGGGGGAGGTCGTCGGCTCGTCGCGCGCCTCCGACATCGTCGTGGGCAGCGAGCTGGACGAGCTGCTGGCCCTCCAGCCGGACATCGTCGTTTACGCCACGGGATCGTTCCTGAAGGAGACGGCCGATGACGTCATCGCCTGCACGAGTGCCGGCGTCAACGTCGTGAGCCCGTGCGAAGAGCTCGCGTTTCCCTTCCTGCGCGACGCCGACGCCTCGGCAAGGATCGACGCTGCCGCCAGGTCCAGGGGCGTCACGGTGCTGGGCACCGGCGTCAATCCCGGATTCATCTTCGACACGTTCCTCATCGCCGCCTCCGGGTGCAGCTGGGACGTGGAGTCGATCACCGGACGCCGCGTCGTGGACGTGGCGGGATTCGGCCAGAACATCCATCGCCGCCTCGGCATCGGTTACACCCCCGAGGAGTTCGAGGCCGGCCACCGGCAGGGCACCATCGCCGGGCACGTCGGCTTCCCCGAGTCGGTCCAGCTGGTCGCGGAACGCCTGGGGCTCACCTTGGACACTCCTGTCAAGGAGGTCTTCGACCCCTTCGTGGCAGAGACGCCTGTGCACACCACCTACGGAGATCTGGCCGCCGGACTCACAGAAGGGTTCGTCCAGCGGGCGAGCGGCACTGTGAACGGTGCCGAGATGATCGCGTTCGAGCTCGTCTTGCACCTTCGTCCCGCCGAAGCGGGAATGGAGGCGAGCGACTCCTTCACGATCCACGGGTCACACCCGGTCTCGGTCACTCTCAGGCCCGGCATGGACGCGATCCCAGCTACCTCCGCTCAGCTGGTCAACAGCATCCCGGGCGTCCTCAACGCGGCCGCGGGCCTGAAGACGGTGAAGGATCTGCCGTCCGCCAGCGCATGGACCAGCCTCGAGCGGACCATGTGGCGATGAACACCATTCCACCTGGCACGGAACGAGCCCCCGCCGGTCCACCCGTTCGGGCTCCCAGAGGGAGCGCGCTATGAGATTCGCTGTAGACACCGGTGGAACGTTCACCGACCTGGTGATCGAAGATGCCGATGGTCAGCTGAGCATCTACAAGAGCCCGACGACCCCGCTGGACCCGGTCCGAGGGATTCTCGACGCCTTTCAGGTGGCGGCCGGCGACCTCGGCTGCGATCGACGTGCTCTGCTGGCCGGTGGCGAGATGTTGTTCCACGGCACCACCCGAGGGTTGAATGCGGTGCTGACCGGCAACGTCGCCAAGACCGCGTTGGTCACTACTGAGGGGCATCCCGATGTTCTGGTGCTGCGCGAGGGTGGCCGGACGGGCATCTTCAACCAGCGTCGTGCCTACCCGGATCCGTACATTCCCCGGTCCCTAACCTTCGAGGTAGGGGAGCGGATCGGCGCACAGGGAGAAGTGGTCCGCGCCCTCGATCGCCGGCACGTTGTTGAGGTCGCGCGCACGTTGCGTGAGCACGAGGTCGAGGCGGTGGCAGTCTGCCTGCTGTGGTCGATCATCAACCCCGCACACGAGCTGCTGGTGGGGGAGGTGCTGGCGGAAGAACTTCCCGGCGTTCCGGTCACCTTGTCGCACCAGCTCAACCCTGCTCTGCGCGAGTACCGGCGGGCTTCGTCTGCCGCCATCGACGCGTCGCTCAAGCCGCTGATGACCGAGTACATCGCTGGTGCGCGCGCTCGTCTTGCCGAGGCCGGATTTGCCGGGCGCCTGCTGATGATGACTTCCTCCGGCGGGGCTCTCGACGCATCCGACGTGGCCGAGGCCCCCATTCACTCGCTGAACTCGGGTCCGTCGATGGCTCCGGTGGCCGGCCGCTTCTTCGCCAACCACGACGCCGTCTCCGAGATGGCGATCGTGGCCGACACGGGTGGTACCAGCTATGACGTCAGCGTCGTCAGGGATGGGCGGATTCCGTGGACGCGCGAGTCGTGGATCGGGCAGCCGTTCCTGGGCCATATGACGGGGTTCCCTTCGATCGATGTGCGCAGCGTCGGCGCTGGAGGCGGCAGCCTGGCTCGTGTCGACACCGGCGGCATGTTGCACGTCGGTCCCGAGAGCGCCGGCGCAGTGCCAGGACCTGCCTGTTACGGCCTGGGAGGGCAACGGCCTACGATGACCGACGCCTGCCTGGTGCTCGGTTATCTGGACCCTGACTACTTCCTGGGCGGTCGAACGCGTCTTGATCTCGAAGCAGCACAGCGAGCCATCTCCGAGCACGTCGCCGACCCCCTCGGTATCCGCGTGCACGAGGCAGCGGCAGCAATCTACGAGCTCGCGACGGAGCACATGGTCGGCGCGATCGAGGAGATCACCAGCCACCAAGGCATCGACCCGTCTCGCGCGGTCCTCGTGGGCGGTGGTGGCGCGGCCGGGTTCAACACCGTCGCGATCGGTCGTCGGCTCAGTTGTCCGGAGGTGATCGTCCCGGTGATGGGTCCGGCCCTCAGCGCCGCGGGGGCCTTGATCTCCGAGCTGGCCCGGGGTTTCGAGGTCAACGGAAAGACGTCCTCGGACGCGTTCGACTTCGCACGTGTCGCTGAGCTGATCGCCGAGATCCGTGGTCGTGCCGAGGAGTTCATCGGGGCGGCGGGTCCATCCATCATCTCCAGCGGCATCGAGTTCTCGATGGAAGCCCGTTACCCCAACCAGGTTTGGACCTTGGAGGTTCCCATTGACGAAGCCCTGACGACGACTGCCGAGGGTGTCGCGCAACTGGTCAAGGCGTTCCACTCCGCTCACCTCGAGACGTTCGCCGTGGCAGATCATCACGCGCCCATCGAGATCGAGAGCTGGCACGCACGGGCACGCTGCCAGCTGAGCGACCCCCAGCCGCCGGTGATGGAAGCCGAGGACGGCAAGCCCGCGGAGCGGCAGATCTATCTGCCCGGCAAGGGGTGGAGGGCCGCCGACGTCTGGCGCTTGGCCGACATCCCGGTCGACTCCGTCAACCACGGGCCGGCCGTTGTCGAGACCTCGACGACAGCAGTACTGATGGAGGAGGGCGCCAGGTTCACTCGGAAGGCGTCCGGCACGCTGCACGTCGTGCCGGCGGGCGCGGCCGGACCGGCGCAGGCGCGGACGTGGGCTCACGGCAGCACAACCGAAGGGACGGTGTGATCATGGACGGCGTCCGGATGGCGGTGATCAGCAGCAGGCTGAATGTCATCGTCGAAGCAATGATGAACACGATCTTCCGATCCAGTCGTTCGGGTGTGCTCAACGCTGCACACGACTTCTCGTGCTGCATCGTCAGCGCAGGCCACGAGCTCGTCATGGGGGCGGAGAGTTTGCCCATCCACATGATGAGCGGTCCGGACCTCATCGCACGTGCGGTCAGCGAGGCCTACCCCGAGGTTCGACGAGGCGACGCCTTCCTGCACAACTCGCCCTACAACGGAAACTCTCATGCTGCCGACCACTGCATGGTCGTTCCGGTCATCGACGATGAGGGCGTTCACAGGTTCACGGTTTTGGCCAAGGCCCACCAGGCCGACTGCGGTAACTCTCAGCCGACCACGTACATGGCGAACGCTCGCGACGTCTACGAGGAGGGCGCCCTGATCTTCGACGCCTGCCGGGTGCAGCAGGACTATCAGGACAACGAAGACATCATCCGGATGCTCAAGGCCCGGATTCGGGTCCCGGACCAGTGGTGGGGTGACTACCTGGCCCTCCTGGGAGCGGTCCGACTGGGAGAGCGACGGATGCTCGACCTGGGCGGCGAGGTCGGCTGGGACCTGCTCGACGAGTTCGTGGGCGAATGGTTCGATTACAGCGAGAACCTGATGGCTGCCGCCATCTCTGGTCTTCCTGCCGGTGGTTTCCGGGACACCACCCACCACGACCCATACCCGGGCGCTCCGGAGGGCGTCGAGATCAACGTCGACATCCTCGTTCAGCCGAGCGAGGGCCGCATTCGCATCGATCTGCGCGACAACGTGGACTGTCTTCCCAACGGGCTCAATCTCACCGAGTCGACAGCTCGGACCGCCGCCATGCTCGGTGTGTTCAACTCGATCGGTGACGGGGTGCCACCCAATGCGGGAAGTCTGCGTCGCATCGAGGTAGAGCTGCGAAAGAACTGTGCGGTCGGGATACCGCAGCACCCGTACAGCTGCTCGGCCGCCACGACGAACCTGGCAGACCGGGTGTCGAACCTGGTTCAGCGTTCGTTCGCCGCGGTCGCGGAGAATGCAGGCATGGCCGAGTGCGGCGCGGTGATCCCCGCCGCAGCCGCCGTCATCTCGGGACGAGACCCTCGGTCCGGCAACAACTTCGTGAACCAGATATTTCTCGCGGTCACCGGCGGCGCCGGTACCCCGTGGACCGACGCCTGGCTCACCATGTTCCACGTCGGCTGTGGCGGCATGTTGCGACGCGACAGTATCGAGGGAGCCGAGATGGCGCACCCCGTGCGCATCCACACCCAGAAGCTCGTGGCGGACACTGAGGGGGCGGGCTGCTATCGAGGAGCTCCCTCCGCCCGTGTCGAGTACGGGCCGGTGGGGACGACCTTGTCTGTGGCCTACGGGACCGACGGTGCTCTCCACCCTGCCCTCGGCGTCCGGGGCGGCCTGCCCGGCGGACTGAGCCAACACTTCCGCCGTGGGATCGACGGCGAGCTCACGCCACTCGGCTCCCAGGGGCTGATCGAGCTGCAGGACGGAGAAACGATCGTGTCCATCACCGCCGGCGGAGGCGGCTACGGGGAGCCGCGGGAGCGACCCGCCGAGCAGGTCCGCCGAGACGTTGCAGAGCACTGGATCTCCGTCGAACGCGCGGCTGAGATCTATGGCGTCCTGCTGAGCCGGGACGGAGGAATCGATGTCGAGGGGACACAGGCGCTGCGGGCCTCCTTGGTCGATGCCATGGCCTGACGGTTCCGGCAGGAGCAATCGCGGCTCTTCCGGGCGACCGCGTGGGCACCAGATGGGCATCCACAGGGCCTGCGAGGTGTGCGGACTCCACCGGGTGTTCGACACGGCCGTCAACCGCGCTTGGCGCCTCGCTGTCTGGGTATCCTGAACTCGTGGCTCACGAAGCGAACAATGGTTCGAAAAGTGGCGGTGCCGACGGCGGCATCCAGTCCGTGGCTCGCGCCCTGTCCATCTTGGAGCTCTTCGACGAACGGCGCTCCTCCCTGAACACCAATCAGGTGGCTGAGCTGACCGGTCTGAACCGTGGGACCGCCTATCGCTTCTGCCAGACCCTCCGCCGACTTGGATATCTCGAAGAGATACGGCAGAGCACGTTCCGGCCTGGGCTCAAGGTGCTGTCCCTGGCGCAGGCAGTGCTCGGCGGCATCGGTCTCGTTGACATGGCCATGCCGACCTTGCAGGCCCTTCGCCACGACACGGGTGAGACGGTGAACTTCGCGATGCCTGACGGCGCCGAAGTCGTCTACGTCGTCAGGCTGCTCAATGACGACCTGCTGGCTTTGCGGCTGGTGGTGGGGAGCCGGTTGCCGATGGTCAACTCGTCGTTGGGTCGCGCCATGCTCGCATTCATGCCGGAAGAGCGCGTGGTCGAGATCATGGAACGCAGCGACTTCCAGAAGATGACCCCCAACACCATCACCGATCGGAAGAAGCTGGCTGACGAACTGCAAAAGACTCGAGACCGTGGCTACGCCTTCAACGACCAGGAGATCGTGGTGGGAGTACGAGGGGTTGCCGCGCCGGTGATCGGCGCTGACTCGATGCCGATCGCGGCGGTCAACCTGTCCATCGCCCGGCCCATCCAGCCGGGTGAGGTCGAGTCCAATCTGGCGCCACGGCTACTGGCGGCGGCGGCGGACATCGGTGAGCGGGCCAAGCAGATCGACCGGTTCGGCCGCTGAAAGCGCCCCTTGGTGAGGGTTTCAGGCCTCGAGCCGCCCGGTTTCGAGACGCTGCCTGAGGTCGGTCATGAACCGGGCAGCGTCCGCGCTGTCGACCAGTCGGTTGTCGTAGGTCAGGGACAGGTAGACCATCTGCCGGACCGCAATCGTTTCTCCGAGCTTCGGGTCGTCGATGACCACCGGCCGCTTGACCACCGCCCCGGTTCCGAGGATGGCGACCTGCGGGTGGTTCAGGATCGGCGTGTCGAACAGCCCACCGGCACTTCCGTTGTTCGTGATCGTGAACGTGCCGCCGGACAGTTCGGCGGGGGCGATCCTGTTGTTGCGGCCGCGGTCGGTCAGGTCGGCGATCTTGCGGGCCAGGCCGGCCAGGCTCAGGTCTCCCGCGTCCTTGATCACGGGGTTGAGCAGGCCGCGAGGTGTATCAACAGCGATCGAGAGGTGTTCGGCATCGGCGTATGTCACCTCACCCTTGTCGGTATCGATCGTCGCGTTCACTGACGGATGTGCCCCGAGTGCATCGATGGTGGCCTTGGCGACCAAAGAGAAACAGGTCAGCTCGACGCCCGCGGTGACGGCGAAGTCGGCCCGGACCGACTCCAACAGGCGCGACAGCTTGGTGACATCGACCTCGACGACCTGGGTGACCTGGGCGCTCGTCCGTAGGGATTCGACCATCCTCTTGGCGATCGTTTTGCGCAGCGGCGAGAGCTTCTCGGCGCGCCCGACCAATTCGGAGTGCCCGCCCAATGAGGTTGTGGGAGTCGACTCGGGCGTTCCAACAGCAGGTGAACTGAGATGGCTGGAGTCAGTCGCCGCAGCGAGGACATCCTGCTTCCGAACCCTCCCCGCAGTACCGGTTCCGGTGACCGTGTCGAGATCTACGCGGAGCTCCTTCGCGAGCGTCCGCACCAACCGAGTGTGCCGGGGCCGGATGGCAGGAGCCGATGTCATGGTTCCTTCGGGGACGGGTTCACCCGGCGCAAGAGGGCGCACTTCGATGGACATGCGGGTTCGATCTCGCTATCTCGGCTTCTCGGCATGGCGGAGGGATAGTCTTGCAGACTGCTCACTATATGAGCAATCGCTCATAATGCGCAATACCAAAGCTGCAGTTGTCCGCGCTCCTCGATGGCGGGGCGAAGTGGGGCCTGTCGGTCCAGGCGGGCGGCCGGGCCCCGGGTGCGGATCGCCTGTCGTCAGACGTGGGTGACCCAATTGCTTGACTCCGCTGGAGGGAAGTCGTAACTTCAAATCACGTTTCGAGCGGTCGCTCGCATCCCGAACCTGGAGGAAATGGTGCTAGAGCTTTCAAGGAACTGGATGAAGGCCACCGTGATCGGGCTGTGCGTCGCAGCGGGCGCAGTGGGGTGCGGCGCCGACGGTGGTCAGCCGGGTGCGAGCCAGGGGTCAGGCTCCCTGGAGTGCCGAGACGGCAAGATCCTGATCGGCGTCGCAAAGGCCGAGAGCGGCTTCGCCTCGTTCTTCGACGTCGCCGGCCGGCGCGGGCTCGAGGTCGCCGTCGACGAGATCAACGCTGCCGGCGGGGTGAAGGGATGTCCGCTCAAGGTCGACGCGCGAGACACCAAGTCCGATCCCGCCGTGGGTGCTCAGGTCGCTCGTACGCTGATCGATGACGGCGCTCAGATCCTGGTCGTAGCCGATGACTTCGACAGCGGTGTCGCGGCCGCCCGGGTCGGCCAGAACGCGGGTGTGCTGACGCTGTCGCTGGCGGCCTCCTCGACGGTCTTCGGCAAGGCGGTCGGCGACCTGTTCTTCAGCGGCGGCATCACGACCACGGAGCTAGGAGACGCGCAGGCCCAGCTCGCGGTAGATCGCGGTTGGAAGAGCACCTTCCAGGTGATCGACACAGGGCTTGCCTACTTCACCGAACAGGATCAGGCGTACCGAAAGCTCTACGAGGGCAAGGGCGGGAAGGTCGTCGGCACTGAACGCGTCGACTCGCTCGGAGGTCAGGCTGACTTCAGTTCGGTGATCTCGGCGGTCAAGGCCGCGAATCCCGACGTTGTCCAGGCGCTGGCAGTGTATCCGTCGGTCGGAACATTCGTGAAGCAACTGCGGGCCGCGGGGGTCAAGGCTCCCGTGCTGGGCAACATCACACTACAGACACGTGAGCTCCCCCAGCTCGTGGGAGTGAACCAGTCGAACGACATCCACTACGCCGCGCAGGTCTACTTCGACGGCGCAGGCATCGACGCCAAGACCGATCCCGGCATCCTGAAGTTCGTGGACAGCTACAAACGCCGATTCGGGACGTTCCCTGAGCAGGCCAACGCTCCGGGGGCCTACCAGACCTTCATGGCCGTCAATCAGGCCCTGCAACAGAAGGATGTCGTCGACGCGAGGTCGGCCGCCGCCGCGATCCGCCAGCAGACCGGTCTGCCTGTCGCCGGGGGCACGCTCAGCCGCTGGCAGGACGGCTACGCCGTGTGGGACCCGACCATGGTCAAGCTCGACCGCGGAAAGTGGAGCGTGGAGGCGACGTACAAGGCGCGCGAGAAGGCGAAGTGACACCATGCTCGACATCGATGCCGACACCCTTGCCCTGGACGACGATTCGGCCGTACCGGCTGTGCGGCTCGACGTCCGCGCTGCGGTCAAGCGTTTCGCCGGGGTGGCCGCGCTGGATGGCGTCGACCTGCGGCTCACCGGTGGTGAAGTACTCGGGCTCATCGGCCCCAACGGGTCGGGAAAGACAACGCTGATGAACTGCATTTCGGGCGTTCACCGGTTGAACGGCGGTTCCATCATTCTGGAGGGGCGCGATGTGACCGGTGCTTCCAGCAGAGTGCGGGCCCGGTACGGCCTCGGCCGGACCTTCCAGAACCTGAAGCTTTTCGCAGAGATGACGGTCTGGGAGAACGTGCGCGTCGGTGAGAACGCATCGTCCACGCGTGGATCCCTGGCGCATCTGCATGAGCTTCTCGACCTGCTCACCCTTGGCGAGGTGAGCAGAGAGGTCGTCAAGTCTCTGCCCTACGGATACCAGCGGCGCGTCGAGCTCGCCAGGGCGCTGGCCGGCAGGCCTCGCGTCCTGCTTCTCGACGAGCCTGCCGCCGGGCTGAATGACGACGAGACGCAGACGCTGCGGGAACTCATCTTGCGGATCCGGGCGGACCTCGACTGCAGCGTGATCCTGATCGACCACGACATGGAACTGGTGACCACCATCAGTGACCGGATCCAGGTCCTCGACGAAGGCAAGACCCTTTTCGAGGGTTCACCCAGCGACGCCTTCCAGCAGAAGGATGTCGTCGACGCCTACCTAGGTGCCTCATGAACACACCCCTGCTCAGCCTCCGAGACGTCACCGTGGGGTACCGCGCGACGGCGGTGCTCAAGGACGTCTCCCTGGACCTCGAGAACGGATCCTCGTTGGCGCTACTCGGTGCCAACGGCGCCGGGAAGACCACGATGATGAAGGTGATAGCAGGCCTGCTTCGGCCGTGGGACGGCGCGGTGCACTTCCGCGGCGAGGACATCACCCGACTGTCAGCCGAGGACCGGTCGTCACTCGGCATCGCGCTGGCGCCCGAAGGGCGAGGCATCTTCGCGACCTTGTCCATCGAGGAGAACCTGCAAATGGGGGCCCTGGCGGTTCGTCGCCGGTTCGGCCGAGGGCAGGGCCGCCGGATGATGCTCGATGGCCTCGACCAGGTTTACAACGCCTTCCCCGTACTCGCCAAGCGGCGCTCGGACAAGGGCTGCAACCTGTCTGGTGGCCAGCAGCAGATGCTTGCCATCGGCAGGGCGTTGATGGCCCGCCCGTCACTGCTCCTGCTCGATGAACCATGCCTGGGGCTGGCCCCGAAGGTGGCCGGCGAGATGTACGAGGCCCTGGTCTCACTCAGCGATGCCGAGCGCGGAGTCATCGTGGTCGAGGAGTCCTCCCGACGTGCTCTCGCTTTCGCCGATCGCGCCTGTGTGCTCAAGCTGGGCCGCAAGGCTCTCGATGTAACTTCTGCCGAAGCCGGCGAGGACGACCGGCTGATCCAGGCGTACTTCGGTATCAACACCGCGGTGGCGTCATGACCGCTCTGATCCAGGGCGGCCTGGATGCCCTCAGCATCGGATCTATGTACGCACTGCTGGCACTGGGGCTGACGTTGGTCTTCAGCGTCATGAACCTGATCAACTTCGCCTACGGTTTTCTCCTCATCGGGGCCGGCTACGGGGTGATCGTGCTGACCGGGTCGGGTGTCGACTTCGTTGCTGCGGTACTCATCGTCATCGTGTTCGTCACCGCGCTGTCCCTCGGAATGGGGTTCCTCGCCTTCAAGCCGTTCATCGGTGCCCCGTCAAGCACGTTGCTCATCACCTCCTTCGGTGTACTGCTCGTGGTTCAGTACGTTGCCATCCTGATCTTTGGCGAGAGCCCTCGGGTTCTTCAAGCACCCGAGATCCTCAACCACGTCCTGCAACTGGGCGACCTGCGCGTCCCAGTCCTTCAACTGATGACCATCGCGGCAGCCCTTGTCACCCTGGCAGCCTTCTACCTCCTTCTCGGCAAGACGTCCTTCGGCGCGCAGTTGCGCGCTGCGGCCGAGTTGCCCGATGTCGCCAGGCTGATGGGGATCAGACCCAATCGGGTCCTCATGATCGCCTTCGCGATCAGCGGGGTCCTCGCCGGCGTCGTCGGTGTCCTGTGGTTCACCAAGATCGGAGCGGTGACCCCGAGATCGGATCTCGAGCCGACCTTGAAGGCGTTCATCGCGCTCGTGCTCGGCGGTCTGGGACGGATCTCCGGCGCTGTCGCGGGTGGCCTGGCCTTGGGGATCGTCGAAGTCACCATGAGTTCGGTGCTCCCGTCTCCGGCAGTCCCGTTCACTCCCGCGA
Source organism: Kribbella sancticallisti (assembly GCF_039530625.1). Lineage (NCBI taxonomy): Bacteria > Bacillati > Actinomycetota > Actinomycetes > Propionibacteriales > Kribbellaceae > Kribbella > Kribbella sancticallisti. Next base: position 18,948 of record NZ_BAAAOS010000074.1, read on the forward strand.
TCGTCTTTGCCGTCGTGATCGGGATTCTGCTGTTCAGGCCCCAAGGGCTTGCGGGCGGAAAGGAGGCGGAGGCGTGATGAGGCGAGTCGTTGCCCTCAGGCGGGACCATCCGGTGAACGCGGCCGGCCCCAGCGGCGCTGTCGCCGGTGCGGTGCTGACAAGCTTGCTGTTGACCGTTGCCGCGGCAGTCGTGTGGAGCGTTCCCAGTATGTCGGTGATCGTCCTGCTCTTCGGGATCAACGCCATTTTGGCGATCGGTTACCAGGCTTTCGCCGGGTCCACCGGCATCGTGTCGTTCGGCCATGTCAGTTTCATGGCCGTAGGCGCCTATGCCGGCGGCATTGCGGCGATGCCAGTAGCCGATAAGGCAGTGTTCCTGCCGGACATGCCGTCACTGCTCGCAAGCTGGGACGTGGGAACTCCTTTGTCGTTGCTCATCGGCGGGCTCGTCGCCGCCGCCTTGGCGACGATCGCCGGACCCGCGCTCATGAGGCTCACTGGTGCCGCCGCCTCCATTGCCACCCTGGGGTTGCTTGTGATCGTGAACAACGTGATCGCGCAGGCCACCCCCATCACCCGCGGCCCTCAGGCGTTCTTCGGAGTACCCAAGACGACCACCTTCGCCGGCGTCTTCGTCTGCCTGGCGGTCAGCGTGGCGCTGAGCTCACTGTACAAATGGTCGAAGCAGGGTCGAAGTGCCCGGGCCGTGCGCGACCAGCCGATTGCGGCAGCCGCCGCGGGCATTTCCGTTGTCCGTGCCAGGACCATCGCATTCGTTGTCTCAGCGTTCATCACCGGTCTCGCCGGTGCGCTGTACGCCGAACTGCTGACGGCGTTCTCCCCGGGGTCGTTCTACCTCGCCCAGACTGTCCTGGTCGTCACTATGGCGATCATCGGCGGCATCAGCAGCGTCACCGGTGCACTCTGCGGTGCCGCGCTCATCACTGCGCTCAACGAGGTCTTGCGCAGGCTCGAGGGTGGAGTCTCGGTATTCGGTGCAACCGTGGACCTGCCGGCAGGAGTCTCCTCGGCAGTCATGGGCGCCGCGCTGATCGCCGCCTTGAGGTGGCGACCGGAAGGTCTGTTGGGACACCGCGAGTTGATGCTGGGCGGACCCGAGCGGCGGCACCACAGCTCGGCGGCGGGACCGCCGGAGGAACCGCAGGTGAGAGACCAAGTCCCCATCCATCCCTAGGACATCGTCGCGGGCGCGGACCACGACGTGCCAGGACTTCACCGAGAACACGACACCGGCTCAGCCGGCGCCTCGCGCCGAGCCACGCATCCGAATCATCGGTCCGGCCTGCCCTTGGGTGCACGCACCCCACAAGGCGTCCAGGGGCCTGCCATGAGCAACAACCGAAAGGATCCCCAGTGACTCATCCCGAAGCTCCCAGGCTGCTCGACCCGCTAGTCCTCAGAGGCGGGCTGAGTCTGAGCAACCGGATCGTCATGGCACCGATGACGCGATCGCGCGCCGAGGAGCCCGGAGACCTTCCATCGGTGATGGCGCCGACCTACTACCAGCAACGTGCATCGGCGGGACTGGTCGTCACCGAAGGCACGGTGATCAGCCCTCTTGGCAAGGGATACTCACTCACACCGGGGATCTACTCATCCGAGCAGATCGAACGCTGGTCGGCGGTCAGCGAAGCGGTGCACCGCCTGGAGGGAAGCCGCATTTTCATGCAGCTGTGGCATGTCGGGCGCATCTCCAACGACCAGATCGCCGGCGGCCGGCCGATCGCCCCGTCCGCGGTCGTGTCTCCGACCGCCAAAGTCTGGTATCAGCGTGCCGACGGCTGGCAGGGGAACATTCCGTGCTCACCGCCCAGAGAAATGTCGCAGGAGGACATCGACGAAGTCGTCACGCAGTACAAGGAGGCAGCCCGCCGGGCCCTCGACTCCGGGATGGACGGTGTGGAGATCCACGCGGCCAACGGCTATCTCATCGACCAGTTCCTGCGCTCCACCACCAATCGCCGGTCCGACGCTTACGGTGGCGGAATTCCTGAACGCATCCGATTCTTGCGCGAAGTCGTCCAAGCCGTCGTGGCGGTGACCGGTCCGAGCCGCGTCGGTGTCCGGCTCTCGCCCGATGTCGACTTCGGTGACACGCTCGACCCGGAGATCTTGGAGACGACCCTGCGAGCGGTCGAAGACCTCGAGACCCAGTGCGTCGCCTACGTCCATCTGGTCGAGTCGAACAACGCCAACTACCTGGGGGCGAGCTCCAGCCCCACGCACCTGGTGGACTCAGCTTTCAAGGCTGAGATCCGGCGCGTGTTCCACGGCTCGGTCATCCTTGCTCACGATTACAACGAAGAGCGGGCTTCCCGTGCGTTGGCCGGCGGCGAGGCGGATGCCGTGGCGTTCGGACGGCCCTTCATCGCGAACCCGGACCTCGTCGCGAGGATCGGCGAGGGCCTGCCGATCGCGCCCAGCGACCGGTCCACGTGGTACGGCGGCGACCACATCGGCTATACCGACTACCCATTCCTGGGGTCTGCTACCACGGTTGGGAAATGACGTGGTCGGCACAGCTCCCACCCCCCTCTCCGTGCAGGTCGCCGAGCTGACTCACCTCGCCGAAACGGTCGTGGCGGTCAAACTGAGAGCGGTGGGCGACACGCCGCTGCCATCCTGGTCAGCTGGTGCACACATCGATGTGGTTCTACCGAACGGGTTGACCAGGCAGTACTCACTCATAGCTGCCGCTGAGGACTTGTCGTGGTACCAGGTCGCTGTGAACCGCGACAACGCGAGTCGAGGCGGCAGTGAGTACATCCATATGTTCCTCCGGCCAGGACAGTTCCTGACCATTCGTGGGCCCAGGAACCACTTCGCACTCGTGGGCGCTTCGCAGTACGTGTTCATCACGGGTGGGATCGGCGTGACCCCGATCTCCTCGATGGTCCGCGAGGCCAGGGCGGCCCAGCGCGGCACCGTCGTCCACTACGCAGGCCGAAGCCTGAGCGCGATGGCGTTGCGCGAGGAACTGAACAGGTACGCCGACCGTGTGCATCTCTACCCCCGCGACGCCGGGAAGCGGATGGACATCGCCGCGGTCCTGGCGCGGGTTCCCAAGGGCGTGGAGATCTACTGCTGTGGCCCGGCCGACATGGTGGCCGGGGTGGAAGCCGCGGCTGCCGCGGTGGGGATTCCTCAACTGGTGCACGTGGAGCGATTCAAGCCGCGCGACAAGAAGCTGTCACCGCCGCGTCCGATGAGGGTTGAAGCCAGGCGCTCGCAGCTGACCTTGGAGGTGCCCGCTGAGCTCAGTCTGCTGACGGCACTCGAACGGGCGGGCGTGGCCGTCGCGTCGGGGTGCCGTAACGGTCTGTGTGGCGCGTGCGCCGTGCCGGTGCTGAGCGGACAGGTCGAGCATCGAGACGATGTCCTGACGCCGCAACAGCATGACACGGACGATCTGATGCTGACCTGCGTCAGCCGCAGTGCGTCCGGGGAGGCACTGGTGCTGGATGTTTGAGTCACTGGAGTCCCTCCGTCGTCTGAGCCTCGACGACCTCGAGGCAGAACTGGAACCGCCAGAGCACCTGGCCAAGGCCAAGATCTCCTCGGAAATCGGGCTGACGGCCCGTCGGTTCCTGGCTCACTCGCCGTTCGCGTGCGTCGCCTCGGCCTCCTCACAAGGTGCCGACTGCAGCCCCCGTGGGGACGGACCGGGATTCGCCAAAGTGCTGACCGAGAAGGCGCTGGCCCTACCGGATCGGGCAGGTAACAACCTCGCTGACACGTTCAGGAACGTGGCACAGCGTCCTCAGCTGGGACTGCTCTTCTTCGTTCCGGGTCTCAGCGAAACCTTGCGCGTGAACGGGCAGGGCATCGTCACCGACGACCCCGGGGTGCTCGCTCGTTTCGAGCCCACTGCCCGACCGGTCCGGCTCGCACTGGTGGTTGGCGTCGAAGAGGTCTTCTTCCATTGCGGAAAGTCGATCATTCGCTCGGGCCTGTGGGAGACACACGAGATGCTGACAGCCGCTGCCACTCTCGGGCGGGATGTCTTCGCGCTGGAAAACGCCGAGCGACCGAAGGCGGACGTGAACGCGGCCATCGTTCGCGAGTTATTGCGCGAGGGATACACCAACGAACTGTGAGTACGCCGGATGCGGGCCGGGACCAGTACAGCCGTCAGCCGGGCTGCGCTGCGCCATCAGCTGAACACCCGTTCCACGCGTATCGCTGACCGAACCACTGTATTGACAGACGTTACGCCAAGCAGCTTGTATCCCTGCAACCGGGGGCGAGCGGCACGACACCGACAGCCCGTCGGCGGTTACCCGGCACGTCAGCATGGAGGGTCACCATGAAGGTCTTTACCGCAACCGCGGCTGTGATGGGATTCCTCTCCCTCTCAGCCTGCACATCACAGAGCGCCTCTCAAGACTCGACGAGTCCCAGCCAGGCCGCAACGGTCTCGGTCGCGCGTGACGTCGACGCCGCGGACTGGTGCGGCGACAAGCCGCTGAAGGTCGGGCTTTCCGACGGCTTCGGAGGCAACGCCTGGCGAAAGATCTCGCTCGAGGTCATCCGCAAGGAGGTCGCCAAGTGCCCTGCCGTAGACGGCAACATCCTCTACACCAACGCCAACGGCGACCCGCAGAAGGCAACGGGTGACATCAACGGCCTGGTGAGCCAGGGTGTGGACGTGCTGATCGTCTACCCGGACTTCGGGCCTGCGCAGCTTCCCGCGCTGCGCGCCGCCGCTCGTGCCGGCGTGATCGTGATTCCGTACGACGGAGACCCCGGCGGAACGCCGGGGGAGGACTACACAGCCAAGGTCGTCATGGGTGCCGAGACGGGAGGACAGGACCTCGGCAGCTGGACCGCCAAGACCATCGGCAAGGGAAACATCGTGTTCCTCGGTGGTAACCCCGGGGCTCCGACGAGCGCACAGCTGCTAACCGGAATCAAAGCGGCGCTGCGCCAGCATCCTGACGTCAAGCTACTGGTCGACGAGCCGGTGACGACGAACTGGAACAAGGTCGATGCCCAGCGGGCGGTCAGTGGCCTGATTGCGAAGTATCCCCAGATCGACGGCGTGATCACCGACTACGGCGTGACTGCGGCGGCAGCCATCGACGCCTTCGCCAACGCGAACGTGAAGATCCCGGCGATCGCATCCTTGGCCACCAGCAACGAGCTGGGCTGCATGTGGCAGAAGCTGACGAGAGAGGGCGAGGACTTCCCCATGTTCTCGGTCGACTCCACCAACGACATGGCCCAACTGGCGATTCGCAAGGGGGTCGCGGCCGCTAACGATCGCGACACCGCCCGGTCGGAGATCTTCCGCATGCCGCCCTTCATCGACTCGGCCAACGGCCAGGAGCCGCGGTGCGTGCAGAGCCTGCCGCCCGACGCCGACCTCTCCTCACCCCTGACCGAGGAGGAGCTGGCTCGTCTCTTCCGCTGAGCCCGGTCCCCGGCGGACGAGCACTCGCACGACAAGGAGACCCTAGTGACGTCAAGCACCAGTACGCCGCACGACCCATCGCCCACCTCGGCAGACACCGCAGGGCTGTCGCTGGTCGGAGTGAGCAAGCGATTCCCAGGCGTCCTCGCCCTCGATGACGTCACCTTCGAGGCCAGGCCGGGCGAGATTCATGCTCTGGTCGGTGAGAACGGGGCCGGAAAGTCGACGCTGATGGCAATCGCCGCCGGGTCCCTCCGAGCCGACTCGGGGGCGGTGATGATTTCCGACGTCGACCTGGCCAGGCCCAGCGTCAAGGCAGCACGCGCGCTGGGGCTGGCCATCGTCCGCCAGCACCCTGCCCTGGCGGCAGATCTCTCGATCGCGGAGAACATGCTCATCGCGCAGCCCACGCCTGGCGCGGCGCGCCGGGCCAGGGCCTGGGCCGAGCCGCTGCTCCGCGCCGCGGGGAACGACGTTCGGATCGAGCCGACAGCGCGGGTCGAGACGCTTGTTCCAGAACAACGCTTCATCGTGGAAATCGCCAAAGCCCTGGCACAGAAGCCGAAGGTCCTCGTCCTCGACGAGCCCACTGAACACCTGCGAGCGGCGAACGTGGCCGGGTTGCTCGCGCGAATCCGAAGTCTCGCCGCGGACGGGACCGCGGTCGTCTACATCTCGCACCGGATCCACGAGGTCCGGGCGGTCGCGGACCGGATCACGGTTCTGCGCGACGGCCGAGCTCGCGGAACCTTCGACGCCGGCGACCTCAGCGAGCAGGAGATCGTCAACCTCATCGCCGGGCGGCCCCTCGACGCCATCTTCCCAGCCAAGTCCGACGGTACCGAAAGCCGCGTGACCCTCGAGGTGACAGGGCTCTGCGGGGCGCACTTCGACGATGTGGACCTTCGCGTCCGCAAAGGGGAGATCGTCGGCTTGGCGGGCATCGAAGGCAACGGGCAGCGTGCCTTCCTCCGCGCCCTGGCTGGTCTGACTCCAGCGTCCGGCTCCGTCACAGTGGACGGAGCCGCTGCGCCGCTGGGGAGCGTCCGCGACTCCTTACGGGCGGGGGTGGCCTATGTGCCGGGCGACCGCTCTCAGGAAGGAATCATCGCGGGGTACGACGTGCGCACCAATCTCACGATGCGCAGCCGAGGCGATCATTCCAGGTACGGCGTGCTGTTGCCGCGTCGCGAACGTGACCAGGCCCGCTGTTCCAGCGCCGAGTTCAAGGTCAAGGCACCCTCGCTCGATGTCGCGGTGGGCACACTGTCGGGCGGCAACCAGCAGAAGGTCGTCCTCTCCAGTGTCCTGGCCACCAAGCCGAAGGTGATTCTCGCCGATGAGCCCACTCAAGGCGTCGACGTCGGTACGAGGTCCGAGATCTACCGACATCTGCGCAGATACGCTGAAGCCGGTACTGCCGTCGTGGTGTTGTCGTCGGACTCCCTAGAGCTGTCCGGCCTCTGCGACCGAGTCCATGTCTTCTCTCGCGGCAAGGTGGCCGCGACGTACGAGGGCGCCGACCTCACCGAGCCGAACATCGCACGGTCGATCGTCACCGCCACCACCGAGCGGGTCAGCCACCGCACTCGGGCCAGCCGCTTGGGGCAGTGGCTTGCCGGCCACACCGCGCCACTCGGCCTGGTCGGGATCGGCATCGTCCTGCTCGGACTGCTCGGCACCTATGCGGACCCGCGGTACCTGTCCGCCGTGAACCTGGGCGGCATCCTGGCCCTGACCGCGACTCTCGGACTGGTCGCCTTCGGCCAGCAACTGGTCATGCTCACCGGAGGCATCGATCTCTCGGTAGCACCACTCATGGGTCTCGTCGTGGTCCTCGAGTCGTTCTACCTAGTGGACGGGGCCACCGCGACGGATCAGGCGTTCGGGTGGTTGTTGCTGCTGCTGACGGGCGTCGCGGTCGGGACGCTCAACTGGGCCTTGGTCGATCTTGGCGGACTATCACCGGTGATTGCCACGCTGGCCACGTACATGGCGTTGCAGGCTGTCTCCCTGATTCTCCGGCCGGTTCCCGGCGGCTTCATCTCGGGGCAGCTCATCGACACGATTTCCACCCGCGTCGGATTCATACCGGTGACGTTCATCGTCGCCGTCGTGCTGGCCCTGATCCTCGAGGCGCTGCTGCTGTGGACGCGAACGGGTGTCCGACTGCGAGCGGTGGGTTCAGACCCCGAGGCTGCCCGAACCGTCGGGATCTCCGACAAGAAGTACCGGCTGCTGGCCTACGTCGGCTGCTCGGTACTGGCAGCCCTGGCCGGGATCCCGTTGATGAGCCAGATCGGATCCGGGGACGCCTCGGCGGGCTTGACCTACATGTTGAGCAGCATCGCTGCTGTCGCTGTCGGGGGCGCGAGCATCTTCGGCGGCAGGGGCTCGTTCCTCGGCGCACTCCTTGGAGCTCTGTTGCTCAGCCAAGTCAACGCTGTGACAGCCTTCGTGCAGCTCGACACCGCCTGGAACTGGTACATCCTGGGCGGTGCGCTTCTGATCTCGGTCGCTGCGTACAGCAAGAGCCGAGACCTGGCGGTGGTCACATGAATCACCCCGCGCCTGTCCAAGACTCGCAGCAGCTCCAGGCACCTGACCTTGGGCAGCTGTACCCGGACACACCGCGATTTCACCTACCGCACCTCGGCATCTGGGCCGCGCTGATCGTGCTCGTCATCCTCAGCCTGCTGGTGGCTCCGGGAACCCTGCGGGTGGCAAGCCTGTACTCCATGCTTCCCCTCGCCGGCGCCCTTGCCATCGCAGCCGCTGGTCAGACCCTGGTCGTCCAGCAGCGCGGGTTCGATCTCTCGGTGCCGGGCACCATGTCACTGACTGCCATGATCGCCTGCACCAGCGTCGCGACGGGACGGGAGCTGACGGCGACCCTCGGACTGGCGACGGCAGCGGTGGTCGCTGTGGGTCTGCTGAACGGCCTTCTCGTCGTCCGCTTGGCGATCACGCCACTGGTCGCCACGCTCGCCACCAATGCGCTGGTCATGGGTGTCGTCTGGACGCTGTCCGACGGATTACCAGTGGCCGCCCCGGACGCACTGGCTCAGTTCGTGCGGAGGACCCCGATCGGACTGCCCACGGTGGCGCTGATCGCCCTCGCGATCGTTGCGGTGCTCGCCGCCTTCCAGACCCGCTTGGTTGCCGGTCGCAACTTCCTTGCCGCGGGGGCGTCCCCGACCGCGGCCCGAGCGGCGGGCATCCTGACGAATCGGCACGTCACCGCCGCCTACGTGGCCTCGAGCGCCTGCGCAGGCCTGGCCGGCGTCCTGCTGGCCGGATACGCAGGGACGGCAACCCTCAACATCGGGGACCCGTACCTGTTGCCCGCTGTCGCCGCCGTCATCGTAGGTGGTGCGCCTCTCAAGGGGGGCGGCGGCAGCGTGGTGGCGACCGCGCTGGCGGCGCTCTTCCTGACCCAACTGGTCCAGATCACTCTGGCACTGGGCGCGCCGACGTCGTCCCAGCTGCTTGTCCAGAGCCTCGCCATCGTTCTGGCCGTCCTGCTGAGGTCCATGCGGCTGACCGCATGGCGCCCGTACGCGACTCGCAGTGAAGGGCGGACGTGAAAATCTCCTGCAACCTTCCCAACAGCGGTGCTCCGGCGCTGGAGCTGGGAATCGAGGCGATGGCGCGGTCCGCGGAACGCGCCGGTGCCCATGGCCTGTGGGTCAGCGACCATATCGTCATCCAAGGTGACCCGATAGACGGCTACCCCTACAGCGCCGACGGCCGGATCACCTGGAACGCCTCGGACGCCTACCTCGAGGCGCTCAGCACCTGCGCGTTTCTCGCCGGAGTCACCGCACGCTGTGTGATCGGCACGGCGGTACTCGTGCTTCCGCAACGCAACGTCCTGCAGACGGCCAAAGAGCTTGCGACGATCGACCACTTGTCCGCGGGGCGACTTGCGGTCGGGCTCGGTGCCGGCTGGAACCAGGTGGAGATGGAGGTGCTGGGTCACCGCTTCGACACGCGCGGAGTCAGATTGGATGAAATGATCACGGTCCTGCGCGACTGCTGGTCCGGGCGCACGACCGGATTCCGGGGTGCCGAGCTTGACGTGCCCGAGGGTCTCTTGCTGAGCCCGGTGCCGAAGCAGGAGAACGGGCCCAGCCTGCTGATCGGCGGGATGAGCGCCCCGGCCATCCGGCGCGCGGCTCGAACCGGGGACGGCTGGCTCGCTCTCGGATTCGTCGACACGTGGACCAGGTCGAAGATGGTGGAGTCCGTGGCCTTCTTCGAGGCTGAGACGGCAGTCGCCGGACGTGTTCGCTCGGCTCGGAAGGTCCTGAAGCTGCACTGCTCGCCAGCTGCTTTCGAGCAGTTGCCGACGCGGTTGGCCGAAGCAGCCGAGCTACATTTCGACGAAGTGATCGTCGAGTTGCCGTGGTCACGAGGTGTCGACGAAGCATGTGGCCTGCTGGAATTTCTGGTCAGCTCATGGCGCTAGAGCGAGGCATCCTGCCCGGGGACGTAGCCGAGCTCGGCGTTGAGCTCCGCTACCGCAGGCAGCAGCACGGCCTCCGCCATACGACGAAGTTGAGGCAAGGACACCCGGGCCGCCGGGACCGAGATGCTGACGGCGGCCACAACGCGGCCGGTGTGGTCGAAGATCGAACCTGCAGCCGACCGGTGACCCCGTGCCACCTCCTGGTCGACGAGCGCGTAGCCCTTCCTTCGCACAGCCTCCAGACGTCGCTCCAAGACGTCGAGAGACGACACGGCATGCACGGTGGGCGGCTCGAACTCGTATCCGGCGTAGAGCGTCGCGAGCTCTTCATGGGTGTGGGAGCGCAGGAGGGCATGTCCGCTGGAGGTGTGGGAGGCCGGCAGGCGGGTGCCCAGCCGTGCCCGGAACACCAGCAGGTGATCGGTCTCGAGGAAGTCAACGTACACGATGTCCGTGCCGTCGAGGACTGTCAGCACGACCGACTCATTGGTCTGCTCATGAATCCTGTTCAACAACGGACGGGCCGCTTCCACCAGGCGAACCGACTGCAGTGCGGCGTACCCGAGCGAAATCATCATCGGCCCGAGGCTGTACCCGTCGTCCCCGACCTTCAGTGCACCGCAGGAATGCAGCGTGCGAACCAGTCGGTACACCATCGGCTTCGTCCACCCGAGGCGCGCGCTCAGGCCGGCGATGGTCACCGGGCTGTCATTCCCTACCGCCTGCAGCAGCTCGATGGTCCTTGCCGCCGCTTCCAGGTGGTAGCGCGGGTCAGGTTCGACAGTCGGCAGAGTCATCGATCGCCTTTCGACTAGATCGTTCCGGCCCCGGACTCACGCGAGCCGGCCGCAACGCACAACTCGGACGCAGACGCCTCACAGACATTTCGTTCCGCATCACCTGGGTTCGCCCAACGATACAAGGTCACAGTGCTGAAGGAGAGAATCCATGTCGACGACAACGCCATTGCCCGCGGGCAACTCGCACGATCACGGAGGTGCCCGCCGACACTTCGAGTCCGCCACCGCGGCCAGTAAGGATCTGTGGACCAGGGCTGAGCGGATCTTTCCACAAGGGGTGAGCGGACAGGCCAAGTTCTTCACGCCCTACCCCGTCTTCGTCACCAGCGCCCAAGGGGCGTACGTGACCGATGTGAGCGGCCGCGACTACGTCGACCTGCTGATGGGAGCCGGCCCGTTGCTGCTGGGCCACGGACACCCGGCAGTTGTGGAGGCCGTTCGCAAGCAGGCGGTGAGCATGGTGAACCCGATGATGCCGACCCGCGCATCCATCGAGTATGCCGAGCGGCTCCAGGCACACATGCCGCACCTCGAACGTCTGAGATTCACGAACACCGGTTCTGAGGCGACGCGATCGGCGGTTCGGGTCGCTCGAGCAGCGACCGGCCGTCTCAAGATCGCCAAGTTCGAGGGCAATTACCACGGCAGTGACGACGCCTTCCTGGTTTCCACCCACAGCTCACGCCTGCAGGGAACGCCGCAGCGCCCCGAGCCCGTCCTCGACTACGCCGGCCTCAGCCCGCGGTTGCTGGACGAAGTCGTCGTCCTGCCGTACAACGACGCCGAGAGCGCAGCCGCCCTCATCGCCGAGCACGGCTCCGAGTTGGCAGCCGTCATCATGGAGCCGGTCAGCTTCTCGAGCGGCGGCGGTGTGCCTGCACGCCCCGAGTTCGCCGCCGCCGTCCGTGCCGCGACGGCGGCCCACGGCATCGTGCTGATCTTTGACGAGGTCCTGTGCGCACTCAGGTTGGGCCTCGCCGGGGCTCCTGCGTACCTCGGGGTGACACCGGACCTGGTCTGCATCGGCAAAGCTCTTGGCGGCGGCCTTCCCCTCGCAGCCTTCGGTGGTCGCGCCGACCTGATGGATGGCACTCTCGGTGTCGCTGCCGGCGCTCGGAAGGTGTTCCAGTCGGGGACGTTCACCGAAAATCCCCTGTCGGTCGCCGCCGGTGCTGCCTCGCTCACGGTCCTCGAGACCGAGGACGCGCTGACCCGAGCGGACAAGGCGGGGGAGAGGTTGCGAGATGGCCTGCGGCAGTTGCTTCTCGAGAGCGGCGCCACGGCCACTGTTACCGGTGTCGGGTCGATCGTGCAGCTGCACCTGGGCGTGAGTGAGGTGCACAACCGTCGGGACGTGCTGAGCGGCGACCTTCGCCAAACGGCCGACGTACTGCTCGGGTGCGTGGCCGACGGCGTCCTGTGGCCGCCGATCCACCCCGCGGTGACTTCGAGTGAACACACAGACGCTGACATCGATCGGGTACTGCACGCCGTCGATGGCGCACTTGCGCGTGTCGTCGAGAGACCGGCAAAGCCTTGACGGCGGAATGTCCGGTCGTTACGTTTACCGATATGGCAACTCGGTGAGCGATACAGCCTGCAGAGACGGGTGCCCCGTTCAGCACGCCAGTCGAGGAGTGAAGAGTGAAGCGAATCGGTATCGATGTCGGAGGAACGTTCACCGATGTCGTCGTCCTCGATGAGGCGAGCGGCCGGACCCGCTGCTTCAAGGCAGCCACCGACTACCGGCAGCCCGCGGACGGCATCCTCCGGGCCTTCGACGCCGCGGATGTCGATGGCGCCGACATCAGCCACGTCAAGCTGGGTACGACGCTCGGGCTGAACGCGATCCTGACCAGGCGTGGCGCACCGACCGGTCTGCTCACCACCGCCGGATTCCGCGACGTGCTGGAGATCCGCCGGACCCACCGCGACCGGCTGTTCGACCTCGATGAGTCGCTCCCCGAGCCGCTGGTTCCACGGCGCTGGCGAAAGGAGGTGCTCGAACGCGTCGACGCCGACGGTCGGGTGGTGCACCCCCTCGATGAGGACGACGTTCGCCGAGCCTGGAGACAGCTCCGTGATGAGGGCGTCACCGCGGTGGCCGTCGCGTACCTGTTCTCGTTCCGCAACGGTGAGCACGAGCGGCGGACCCGCGACATCATCCTCGAGGAGGGCGGTGCCGACGTCGTCTTCCTGTCATCCGAGGTGCTCCCTGTGCTGCGGGAGTACGAGCGGACCGCCACGACCGTGACCGCGGCCTACGTCGCGCCCGTGGTACGCAACTTCGTCGCCGAGCTGGCCGACGCCCTCGACGCGAGGGGCGTCATCCCGGGTCGTCTCTCGGTGATGACGAATTCGGGCGGCTCTCTTGCTGCCGAAGCGGCAGCTACCGCACCCGTCCCGACGCTGTTGTCGGGGCCCGCGGGCGGAGTTTCCGGGGCGAGGTGGCTCGCGGGGCAGTTGGGGTACGACAATGTGCTGACTCTCGACATGGGCGGCACGAGCTGCGACGTGTCGGGGGTTCAGGACGGGGCACCGGACGAGCGCCTGGACATGACGCTGGGCGGCCTCGACATCGCGTACCCGACCTTCGACCTTCACACGATCGGGGCAGGCGGCGGATCGATCGCCTGGATCGACACCGGTGGCGCACTGCGGGTCGGCCCTGCCTCAGCGGGCAGTACGCCGGGGCCCGCCTGTTACGGGCGCGGTGGAATTCACCCGACCGTCACCGACGCCAACCTGGTGCTCGGGCGCTACGCCGAGGGAACGCTCCTCGGCGGATCCTTGAACCTGAATCTCCAGGCCGCACGAGCGGCGATCGCCGCCGACGTGGCAGAGCCCCTCGGCCTGAGCGTCGAGCGTGCGGCCGCCGGAATTCTGCGACTGGTCAACGCCAACATGGTCAACGCGGTGCGCGCGATCTCGGTCGAGCGGGGGCGGGACCCGCGGGGATATGCGCTCGTCCCCTTCGGGGGTGGTGGTCCGGTTCACGCGCTGGACATCGCTGAGGAACTGGACGTCGACACGGTCATCGTTCCTCCGTTCCCGGGATGTACCTCCGCCTTCGGAGCGGCGCTCGCCCGACCGCGACGCGACGCGTTGCGGTCGGTGAGCAAGACGATCGAGAGCCTCGCCGCGGCCGAGGTCTCGAGCACCGTGCGGACACTCGCCGAGGACGTCTACCGACAGCTTGCCGCTGAGGGCTTCGACCGGGAGGCGGTGAGTGTCGAAGTCTCGGCGAACCTGCACTATCAAGGCCAGGCACACGAGCTCACCGTCCGCCACGAAGGTGCCGTCGTCACGGCCGAATCGCTGGAGCGTCTGGGCCAGTCCTTCGCGAGCCTCCATGCTCGCCAGTACGGCCACTCCTTCGACGACGTACCGGTGGAGCTGGTGACCTTGCGGGTGACCGGCCTGGGTCTGCAGGCTGCGCCCGAGGTGTTCTGGGACTGGGCGAGCGTGCGGACCCGCGACGACGCCGGCACCCGACCGGTCTACTTCGAGTCCGTGGACGACTTCGTCGAGACATCTGTCCTGGCTCGAGATGCACTCGAGCCAGGAGCCGCGCTCGTGGGTCCAGCGGTCATCCACCAGGAGGACGCCACCACTGTGGTGCCGCCTGGATGGCGCGCTGAGCAGCACAAGACGGGGAACCTGATCATCGCGAAAGTACCGGGAGGTCGCGCCCATGGCTGACATCGACCAGATCACCCTGCAGGTCATCGGGCACGCGCTCACCTCGATCTCGCGCGAGATGGGGGTAACGCTGTCGCGGACCTCCTGCTCGCCCATCTTCAACGAAGGCAACGACTACTCCTGCGCCGTCTTCGACGCCCGCGGTCAAATGGTCAGTCATGGTGAGTTCCTGCCCATCCATCTGGGGTCGATGGCCTTCGCCACCGACGCTGTGACGACAGCCTTCGCCGCTGACGGCCTGGAGCCAGGAGATATGGTCATCCTCAACGATCCGTTCCTGGGCGGGACCCACCTGCCGGACGTCACACTGGTGGCCCCGATCTTCTTCGAGGGCGCGCTTCTCGGGTTCGCGGTGAACCGTGCCCACCACCTCGACATCGGTGGAACGGCAGCCGGCAGCTTCTACGCTGCGGCGCGGGAGAACTACCAGGAAGGGCTGCGGATCGCACCGGTGAAACTCGTCAAGGCCGGGATCCTCGACCGCCATCTGCTCGACCTCATCATCGGCAACTCCCGACTCCCAGCGCAGCTGCGGGTCGACCTGGAAGCGCAGATGTCGGCGAACAGGACAGCCATCAAGCGGTTGACCGAGCTGGCGGCGCGCTACGGCCCCGACGAGATCGACGCTGCGATGACGATGATCCTCGACCAGTCGGAGCGCCGTACCCGCGAGGCGCTGGAACGGCTGCCGGACGGTGACTACGAGGCGACCGACTACATCGACAACGACGGCTTGACCGATGTCCCGCGCGCGATCAAGGTCACGGTGCGGATCCGCGGCGACCGGGCCGAGGTGGACTTCACCGGCTCCTCACCGCAGGTCGAAGGGCCGCTCAACAGTGTGCTGGGCTATACCTACGCCGGCGTCTACATGGTTTTCCAGGCGGCCACGGACCCCGATATCCAGCCGAACGCCGGCTGCTACCGCGCCATCAAGATCATCGCCCCGGAAGGCACAGTGGTGAACCCGCGGTTCCCCGCGGCCTGCACCGGTGGCAACGAGGTCACCTGCATCATCCACAACACCGTTTTCCGGGCGCTGGCCACCATCCCACCGGGCGATGACGGTGGGCCGAACGTGATGGCGTGTGACCACGGGTCGTCGAACAACATGATCATCAGTGGACACGATCCACGCACCCAGGGGCGGTACGTCATCTACGAGTACCCCGAGGGTGGATGGGGAGGCAACCGGAACCGTGACGGGCTGAGCGCGATCTGGTCGATCGTCGGCAACACGTGGAACGTGCCGGTGGAGGTGGTCGAGGAGCGCTTCCCGGTTCGCGTCGAGCGTTACGAGATCCGGACCGACAGCGGCGGTCCGGGCATCCACCGGGGTGGTCTCGGAATCCGTCGCGACCACCGCGTCCTCGGCCACGACGCCACCTTGTCCATCGTCGCGAATCGGGTCAGGATCCCGCCGTGGGGGCTGGACGGCGGTCACAGTGGCGGCGCGGCCGCCTTTGTGATCAACCCGGGGACCGCTCAGGAGAGGCCGGCAGCGCCGGAGTTCGGAAGCAAGGTCCATGACGCCCCGTTACGCGCGGGTGAGGTCATCTCGCAGTGGACCGCGGGCGGCGGGGGCTGGGGCGACCCGGCCCAGCGGGACCCTGCGGCGGTGGCCTGCGACGTCCGCGACGGCTACGTCTCGCCCGGCCAAGCGCGGGACGTGTACCTGGTGGAGCTCACCGACGACGGTCAGGTCGATCAGCCCCGGACCGCGCGGCTGCGAAGCATCCGCGGCCAGCAGCCGGTCCAGCGCGAGGTCAGAGCGTGACGGCCCAGGTCCAGGCCCGCGTCGATCCGGACACAGCCCGAGACCTGTACAGCCGAATGGCGGTGATCCGCCGATTCGAACGACTGGCGTACCGCGCCTACGAACGCGGCGACGTCCACGGAACCGTTCACGTGAGCATCGGACAAGAGGCTGTGGCCGTAGGAGTGATCGGCGCCATGGGTGAAGCAGACACCGTGCTCAGTCACCACCGCGGTCATGGCCACGCGCTTGCCAAGGGTGTGGACCCGGGCCAGTTGATGGCCGAGCTGTGCGGCCGCGTCGACGGCGTCTCCCGCGGCAAGGGCGGGTCGATGCACTCGACCGACGTGGCCAACGGCTTCCTCGGAACCATGGCGGTCGTCGGCAGCGCCGTGCCCCTTGCGGTCGGCGTCGCGCTGGCCAACAAGGTCAAGGGCATCGACAGCGTCTGCGTCGCCTTCTTCGGAGACGGTGCGGTCAACCAGGGCGTTCTCTACGAGAGCCTGAACCTTGCAGCACTGTGGTCGTTGCCGGTCGTGTTCGTCTGCGAGAACAACTCCTACGCCATCACAACGTCGGCCGACGAGTCGACCGCCGGAGAAGGTGTCGTCGCCCGAGCCAAGGCCTTCGGAGTACAGGCCGAGTCCATCGACGGTCAGGACGTCATCGCGGTGGAGGAGACAGCCGCGAGGCTGATCAGCGGTGCTCGAGCCGGCCGGCCGGCTCTGATCGAGGCGCTCACCTACCGATTCATGGGTCATTCGCGTGGAGACCCGCCGCACGGTGTCTACCGCACCAAGGCCGAGCTCAGCGAGTGGACCCAACGAGATCCGCTGACGTTGCTCGTGGACGCGGCAGGTCTTGACCCTGCCACCGTCGAAGCGCTCGACGCCGAGGCCGCGGCCGTGGCCGAAGCCGCGCTCGCCTTCGCGGTACAGAGCCCGGTACCGGCCGAGGACGAACTGATGAGAGGGGTGCGCGCATGACGAGGGTCTCGGCCCCGACCGTGCAAGAGGTCCAGACCACTTTCGCGGAGGCCCTGTGCGCTGCCCACGAAGATGCGATGCGTCTGGACCCGTCGATCGTCCTGCTCGGCCAGGACATCCGCGCGGGGTTCCCCTTCGGAGCCACCAAGGGGCTGGTCGACGAGTTCGGTCCGGACCGGGTCATCAACACCCCGATCTCCGAGGCGGCAACCATGGGATGCGGGGTAGGGGCCGCGCTGGCCGGCATCCGGCCCGTGGTCGAGGTGGACTTCTCGGGCTTCCTGCTGCTCGGCCTCGATCAGCTTGTCAACAACGGGGCCAAACTCCGCTACATGAGTGGCGACCAGGTCTCGATCCCGTTGGTTGTCAGGGTCGGACAAGGCCCACTTGGTTCCTTTGCCGCGCAGCACTCGCAGACCCAACACGCCTATCTTGCGGCCGTCCCCGGCCTGACCGTACTGGCGCCCGCGACCGTCCAGGCTGCCTATGACGCGTTGCGCTGGGCGCTCGTGCACGATGACCCCGTGGTAGTCCTCGAGGACATGAGGCTGTACCGCCAGCAGGGAACCCTCGTGCGCGGCTTGGCGCCGGACGACATCACCTCGACCTTGCACCGTGAAGGTACTTCCCTCAGCGTCGTCACCTACGGGCACGGAGTGATCCTGGCGCTGCAGGCGGCCAAGGTGCTGGCAGCCGAAGGCATCGAAGTCGAGGTCCTCGGGCTGAACAGTCTGGCGCCGCTCGACGTGGCAGGCATCGCCTCAACAGCGCGTCACACGCGGCGCGTCCTCTGCCTCGCCGATGACCCACCGCTGTTCGGCGTAGCCGCCACCATCGCGATGGTGGCAGGCACCGAAGCACACGACGTCCTCCGCGCCCCCGTCCTGTCGCTCGGCAGCCGGCCAGTGCCGACGCCCTACGCGCCTGACCTCGAGCGACTCGTCTTTCCCACCGTCGAGGGCGTCGTGGAAGCCGCCCGCCGGCTCCACGGGTGGGAGGAGTGACCGTGGACGATTTCCTGATGCCCAAGGTCGCGATGAGCGACGACGAGGAGATGATCGTCACGCAGTGGCTCCTGGCGGAAGGGGACACCTTCGAGGAGGGCCAGCCGCTACTCGAGGTGGAGACCGCCAAGGCCAGCATGGAGATCGAGGCCACGGACCCGGGGGTGCTGGCCGTCCAGGTCCGCAAAGCCGGAGACACTGTGCTGGCGGGCGATCTGGTGGCACGACTCGCGCGGCCCGGAGAATCGTACGACACCGACCGAGGGCCAGTTGGCTCCACAACGCGGACCGACAGTTCCGTCGTCTCCCTTGTGGCGTCCACCGTTGCGGAACCAGCCCTGGTGGCGAATGTGCCGCCGATCCCGGTGCCACCACCTGCCGCGCGAGGCAAGGCGGAGGAGCTGTCGAGCAGCGCGTCACAGTTCGCCGCAGCGGGGGAGCTGTACGGGGTGCCTCTGCGCAAGCGAATGGCACGCATCCCCTCTGTGGGCGGAGCGTCGTCCGCGGCTGCCGCTTCTCCGACGCGTGAGCCGCTGTCGCGACACCGTCGCGCGCTTGCAAGACTCATGACGGAGTCGGCCAGGATTCCGCAGTTCGCAGTCCAGCGAGACCTTCCCATGCTGCAAGCCGTCAGGACAGTCGAGCGGCTGCGCGCGGAAGGGCATCCGGTGACGTTGACCGATGTGGTTCTCCGGGTCACTGCCGCAGCGTTGCTGCAGCACCCGGAGCTGAACAGCCGGTTCGTCGACGACGACGTCTTCAGGTATGCCGAGCCCGCGATCGCGCTAGCGGCGGCCAGCCCTGGCGGAGTGGTCGCGCCCGTCATTCGCGAAGCGCACCGCCTACTTTGGCAGGATCTGGCACGCGAGCGTCGGCGGGTGGTCGAAGGGGCTCGCAACGGCCGGCTGCTGCCGTCTGATCTGGCCGGCGGCACCTTCGCGATATCAAACGTCGGTGCCTTGGGCGGTGACGCGGTCGTGCCGATGCTGACACCACCTCAGGTCGCCGTGCTGGGTCTGGGGCGCACGCGTCCAGGCTGGGGCGAGACGGTCGCTTGCGCGGTGCTGGTAGCCGACCATCGGGTGCTGGACGGCGCTGACGCAGCGAGGTTCCTCGCGACCCTTGCCGAGCTGTTCCTGACCATCGACGACGGCGAGCCTGGCGTAGGGGGCCGATCATGACCGAGCGAACCAGCGGGGTCGCCGTGGTGACCGGCACCAGCCGCGGCCTTGGTGAAGCCATCGCGGCGCGGCTTCTGGCCGACGGGTATGAGGTGATCGGAATCAGTCGCAGTGGCAGCCCCGGCCTTCGAGGGCCGGGCTTTCTCGACCTGCGCGCTGATCTCGGTGACGCCTCGACCCGCGACGAACTCGTCGAGCGCATCCTGGCCGACGGCCATCAGGTGAACGTTCTCGTCAACAACGCAGGCGCCATCGCCTACAGCCCCTGCTGGCAACTGGCTCCCGAGACACTGCGCGAACTGATGGCGGTGAATCTGACCGCCCCCTTCGTCCTCGGGCGCGACCTGGGCCGGCACTGGCTGGCCACTGAAACGGTCGGCACCATCGTCAATATCTGCTCCATCGAGTCAGAGGTCGCCTGGGAGGACCCGCCGCAGGCCGGCTATGCCCTGACCAAGGGCGGGCTCGCGGGTCTGACGCGTGCCATGGCCTATGACTGGGCCGGCTCAGGGATCCGCGTCAACGGGGTCGCCCCCGGAATCATCCGCACCGACTGTGCGCCGCCTAACGACGCAGAACTGATGCAGAAGGTGCCTCTCCAAAACCGGCTCGGTCGACCGGAGGACGTCGCTGGAGTGGTCTCGTTCCTGTGCGGCCGCGACGCGTCGTACATGACCGGCGAAATCGTCTACGTCGACGGAGGGTACCGACTGCCATGAGTCGCTTCACTGACAAGGTCGCCCTCGTCACGGGTGCCGGATCCGGGATCGGTCAGGCTGTCTGCGAGCGGCTGCTCTCCGAGAACGCCCGCGTCATCGCGCTGGACCGCAACGTCGTCACGGACCCGTGGCTGGTCGAGGCCGGAGATCGGGCGACCTCGCTTCTGGTGGATCTCGGTGAACCGATCGATGATCAACTCGTCGACGATCTGGGCCCCGTCGACATCCTGGTCAACGCCGCCGGAATCCTGCACCGCAGCCCGATCATCGACCACAGTGTCGCCGACTGGGACAGGACAATGGCGGTGAACGTCGAGGCGCCCTACCGGCTCGCAAGCCTGTTCGTCCGTCAGCGTCTGCGGTTGGGGCTACCGGGAGCCATCGTGAACATCTGCTCGATCGAGTCGTTCACAGCCGCGCCGAACCACATCGCCTACACGACGTCGAAGTCAGCGGTTCTGATGTTGACCCGGTCTTTCGCCCTCGAGTTGGCGACCAGCGGTATCCGCGTCAACGCGATCGCGCCCGGAGTCACCGAGACAGGAATGAACCTGTCCCTCCGTGAGGATCTGAACAAGGCCGGCGCGCTTGCCGCCCAGATACCCATGAAGCGGTTCGGGCGAGCGTCGGAGCAGGCGTCCGCTGTCGCTTTCCTCGCCTCTGACGAGGCCTCCTACATCACGGGTGCGGTGCTACCCGTCGACGGTGGCTGGCTCACTGCCTGACCGCCATCACCACTAGAGCAAGGGGTTCCGACGTGTCGGAGATCGTTCACTTCACCAGCGAGGACGTGGAGCTCGAGGCGTTGTTCTTTCGTCCGGACGGCCCTGGCCCGCATCCGGTCATCGTGATGGCAGGAGGGTGGTGCTATGTCAAGGAACTCGTCCAGCCACGGTACGCGAGGGTCTTCGCCGAAGCGGGTTTTGCTTCACTGATCTTCGACTACCGGGGGTTCGGGGGCAGCGCCGGTGAAGTGCGGCAGCACCTGGATCCCCAGGGGCAGATCCAGGACTACCGCAACGCGATCAGCTTCGTCGAGACTCTCGACGACATCGACGCTCAGCGGATCGGGGTCTGGGGCATCTCCTACAGTGGCGGGCACTCGCTGATCGTGGGAGCACTGGACTCCCGCGTGCGGGCCGTCGCTTCGGTCGTGCCAGTCGTCGATGGTCTCGAGACCATGCGTCGTGCGCACGGCACGATGGGGTTCCGCCGTTTGCGTCAAGCCACGTTGGAGAGTCGTCGCAAGCTGTATGCGACCGGTGAGCACGACTACATGAAGCATTCCTCCACGACACCAGAGAGCGAGCTGTGCACCTGGCCGTTCCCGGGTAGCCCGCCGCTCTTTCAGATGCTGAAGGAAACCGAAGCGCCGGCCTACGAGAACCGGAACACGGTTGCGTCCGCTGAGCTATTGATGGAGTACGCCGTCGAGCCGCACATCCGCCAGCTCGTCGACACGCCGACACTCATGGTGCTGGCGGACAACGACGACTTCACCTGGTCAGATCTTGAGACCCGTGCCTATCAGGCGATTCCCACACCGGACAAACGGCTCCACGTTGTCGCGGACACCGACCACCATCAGCTCTATCGGGATCCGGAGAAGACGAGGCAGGCAGCCACGGTGTGCAGTGATTGGTTCCTGCGCCATCTGTGAGGCGGCGTTCGAGGGCAGGTACGACAGTACGACGACGATCCCTGCAGCTGACCTCGACGGGAGACAGGCCCCGGCGGGATGGGGTTTAGTTCTGGAGCGCGGCGGGCTCCGAGATGGTGGTGTGCGCCGGAATGACCTCGATCTCCGGACCGGTCAGCGGACAAAGCAACTGGGGACGGCCGTCGATCGGAAAATGAATCTCGATCCCGCCCGTGGGCAGGTGCCGCTGTGTCAGTCGTTTGCTGCCTGGGTGAGGCGAGCGGGGTCGCTGCCGGTTCGTGGGTGC
>NZ_BAAAOS010000075.1:0-5259 GCF_039530625.1 Kribbella sancticallisti
CCTGCGCCAACCTCGCCACCCGTCGCAAGGAAACCAGTGCGCCCAGCCGCTTGGAATGCTTGGAACGCGACGATGCGGGCGAGTCGGCGTACGCGGCCATGGAGGGCGCTGTCGACAGCGCCCTCCTGCCATGACGACGAGCTCACCCGCGCTATCGCTCCAACGAGTCGAGCACGAGGTCGGCGAGCGGCCGTGCCTGCCGCGCGGGTCCGTCCGGGCCGAGAGTGCCGGCGCTGGCGAGCGTGCCCTCGACCAGCAGCGCGAGACTCTCGGCGGCTGCGCGCTTGCGGTCAGCGGGCGCATCCGCCGACGCGAGATGCAGTGTGAACCGGTCCACCACCCACTGCTTGGCGGTGGCGGAGAGCTGGTGGGCGAGGGCGTCCGGGTCCGGGTATTCGGCGAACGCGAGCTGGCAGGCACAGCCGCGGAAGTCGTCCTCCCGGGTATTGTCGCCGAGCGCGTCGAAGATCGCCCGGATCGCGTCGGTGCCCGACTCGGCGTCCTCGGTCGCCCTCTCGAACCAGGCGCGCGTCCGCTGGTCGGCGTTCTCGACGTACGCCGCCACCAGTCCGTCCTTGGACCCGAAAAGCCGGTAGAGCGTGGTCGGAGCTACCTCGGCCTCCCGGGCAACCTGGTCGATGCCCGTTGCATGGATGCCGTTGTTGTAGAAGAGCCGGTCGGTGATCTCGAGGACGTGTTCACGGGTCTCGTCGGCTGGCCTGTGTCGGCGGGTCATGAGTTCAACCCAATCACAGCAGGATCGGGGGTCTCGTTGACGTCCGCTTTGGTGGCCGCGGCATCAACTGGCCGTAGCCGTGACGTCGCAGCGGCGGCGAGGACGCCGAGCGTGCAGATCACCGCGCCGGTCAGGATCGCGGCGTCGACGCCGGCGGTTGCCACTGCCCGGCCGCCGATGACCGCGCCGATCGCGATGCCTGCGGTGACGGCGGATGCCGGGAGTACGCCGGCCAGGTCGCGGCCGGGGCCGGCGAGGCTGGTGACGCGGTACTGCAGGGACGGCACCAGCCCGAAGCCGACCACGCCCCAGGCGATGAGGACGAGGAGGGCGACGGCGGGCTCGCTGCCGCCGACGTAGAGGACGGCGAGCGTCGCGACGAGCACCGCGCTTGCGATCACGATCGTGCGGGAGGCGGCGCGGTCGGCCGCCCAGCCTCCGGCGAAGGTGCCTGCGGCGTTGGCGGCGCCGTAGGCCAGGAGGAACCAGCTCACGGTGGCGCCGGAGATGCCGGTGACATCGGCCAGGTAGACGGCGAGGTACGTGAGTGCCGCGAACTGGCCGCCCATGATCAGGAGCCCGACACCGAGCACGGCGAGTACGCGTGGGGCGAAGGCGTAGCGCGCCTGGGCGCGCAGTCCGCCGGTGCCGGAGTGGAGGACGGGCGGCACTACGACGACGGTGATCACGACCGCCGCCACCCCGAGGATCACGATTGCGAGGAACCCAGCCCGCCAGCCGGCCTGGTGACCGATCGCGGTGCCGAGCGGCACCCCGAGCGCGGTGGCGACGGCGATCCCGCCGAAGACGCCGGCGATCGCACGGCCCATCCGCTGCGGCGGCACCAGCGCCGCCACGAGGCTGAACGCCACGCCGATGAAGAGGCCCTGCAGGGCGCCGGTCACGACGCGCGCGCCCAGCAGGGACGCGATGTCGGTGGACAGGGTCGCCCAGAAGTTGCCGGCGACGTATGTCGCCAGCGAGGCGATCAGGACCAGCCGCCGGCCCAGGCGCATGGTCAGCGCGGTCAGTGCAGGGCCGCCGAGCGAGATGCCGAGTGCGTAGGCCGTGACCAGCCAGCCGGCCGTCTCGGTGGTGACACCGAGGTCGTCGGAGACAAGGCCGAGCACGCCCACGACGAGCAGTTCGGCGGAGCCCATGATGAAGGCGCCGAGGAAGAGGGACAGGACGATCAGTCGCTCGCGCGTACTGGAGACGGCGGCAGGAGAGGTTGTCATGCGTCGATGTTAGGTAACGCTCCCTAACATGTCAATGAGGTCGCGGGACTGCGCCTGGGGCCGGAGGCGGATGTCACCCTCGCCGCCGACCCTTGCCTGACCTGCCGAGCCCGTGCCGCCGGTTGTTGAAGGCGAAGCCGCATCGTCCGGTCGGCCTTTCCTCACGTCGGAGGTGGGACTGCGGCCGTATCGAGCAGTACGTCGTCGAGCGAAGAAGTGGTCAGCGCGAACGTCTCCTCGGTGAGGGTCGTATCGAAGACGATCGGCTTGGCGTCGAGATAGAAAATCTCGACGAGCTCTTGCAGGATGGCGTCGTTCGCGCCTGCCTCGACGAGGTCCTCGTAGCTCATTCCGCGCACGTCGGGAACGGGTGATCCGGTGAGCTTTGCGAGTCGCTCGGTCAGGTCGCGCACCGACCATACTGCGACGCTTGGCACGTGCCAGGCCCGCCCGAAGGCTCGATCGTCGAGACCGATCGTTGCCAGCGCACGACCGACGTCCCCGACCGCGGTCCAGGCGTGCGGCACGTCCACGGGAGCGGGATAGAGAACAGGCTGTCCCCTCAGGACCTGTTGCGTGACGGTGAAGTTGAAGACCGACCCAGCCGCGGCACCGAGATAGTCGGAGGCGCGGACCTCGGTCACCCGCACGCGGCCGGCTTCCTGTGCCGCGAGCGCGTCCGTCCACATTTTGGCCTTGACCCGGCCCTTGACCGAACTGGGCTCGATGGGCGTGATCTCGGTCATGACCGGCACGTCGCCGTAGGCGTAGGCGTTTCCGAGCATGACGTAGTCCGCTCGCACTCGTTCGGCTGTCTGCAGCAGGGAGGTCGCCAAGGGGGGCCACAGGTCTGCCCATTGGTCGTACGGGGGCATGACGCAGTTGAAGATCGTGGCCGCGCCTTCGGCCACCTCCGTGAGTTGGCCCGGGTCGCTTGCGTCGGCGCGTACGCGTTCGATGAGTGGATGATCCGGGCCCGCCCCTCGCCGGCTCACCAGACGAACTCGATCACCTGCGTCGGCGAGGATCTGCGCTGTGGCGGAGCCGGTCGGACCAGCGCCGGCAATCAGTCGGAGTGTCATGCCGCCGACCCTTCCCCATGGGTGGCGTTGTGAGACAGTGACCAGAATGCCATTGTTCAGGAGGTTCTGGCCATGTCCATGCATCGAGTGGTCGTCGTTGCCGTGCCGCCCGTCATCCCGTTCGACCTTGCCATCCCGGAGATGGTGTTCCGGTCGGCAATCGTCGATGACCACGCCTGCTACGACGTCCGGGTCTGCACACCCGACCCGGGAGTCGTGGAAAGCAACGCCTCGATGCAGGTAGTGGTGCCCCTCGACCTAGGTGCACTGGACGATGCCGACACGGTCATCGTCACCGGTACCGGCGCCCGCACCGATGCGGACATCCGTGTGCTCCAAGCGTTGCGACAGGCCGCCGACTGTGGAGTCCGGATCGCGTCGATCTGTACCGGGGCTTTCGTGCTCGCTCAGGCTGGTCTGCTCGACGGCAGGCGTGCGACGACCTACTGGGTCCAGTCCGGGGCGTTTGCTCGTCGATTTCCGGCCGTCGAGGTGCAGCCCGATGTGCTGTTCGTCGAGGATGGCCAAATCTTCACCTCGGCGGGAGCAGCGGCCGGCATCGATTTGTGCCTGCACCTGATTCGCCGCGATTTCGGCGCCGCTGTTGCCAATACTGCGGCGCGCTTCACGGTGGTGGCCCCGGTAAGACACGGTGGTCAGGCGCAGTTCATCGAGGCACCGCTGCCCAAGGAGAACGCCATCTCCCTGGCGGCAACCCGTGCCTGGGCTCTCGAACGCATCGAGGAGCCGATCACACTGTCCGACCTTGCCCGCCACGCGCGCGTGAGCGTCCGCACGCTGACCCGTCGCTTCCATGCCGAGACCGGCGTCAGTGCACTGCAATGGCTGCTCCATCAGCGACTGGAGCGTGCGAGGGAACTCTTGGAGTCCACCGATCTCCCTCTGGATCAGGTCGCGCGGCGGAGCGGTCTCGGCACCGCGGACTCACTGCGACGTCACGCGCTCCGGCGGTTCAGCCTGACGCCCACGGCATATCGGGCGGCTTTCAGTCAACTGTCCTCCTGAACAGCTCTCCTCGTCGGTGTCCATCCGTGCCGGTCCCGTTCGTCGTACTCCTCGGCACCATGCCTGTCGAGCCCGCGATCACAGCTCTGGAGCACGTGGTGGCTCACGGCGTCCACCGGCAGGTGAAGGGGAAGCGGCTGGTCGCCACCGATCTGGACTGGGTGCCCGGCGAGGGTCCGCTGAGATTCGCGCCCCGCTGGTGACCTGCTCATCCTCGCCACTGGCCGCCCCGTCGACGTCGCGGGCCCTTTCCGAGGTCGACATGCTGCGCACCACTTGCCCAACGGCGAGGTGATCGGTGTCGACCTATCGTCCGGCATGGTGAGCCGTGCCCGCGCCCGAACCGCCGGGCAACCCCAGGTGACCGTTCTCGAAGGCGACGCGTCCTCGGTCAACCCACGATGGGCAGGGCGGCTTGCCGCTCTGGTATCGGTGTTCGGCTTGCAGCAGTTTCCGGACCCGGCCACGGCGCTGCGGTTGCTGGGTGTCTGCGCTGGCACGTCGGCGTCTCGACCACGGTCGTCCACCGCATCATCACCGAGCACGAGACCCAGTTTCGCGACGGCGCGTGGAAAGACCGGTCATGACTACCCGGCACCAGCCCAGACGATCCACGTCCAGCCAGGCACCAGCCGGTCTGCTATAGCTGTGGCTGAACCGCGATCAGCGACACCGAAGGCTGCGCGGCTGCGCGAGAGCTCCAGACCGATTGGTCGAGCACCGACCACAACCCACTCCAAATCATTGTCACGCGGCACTGCGGCCGGTGTCAGCCGCACACCGTCTACGTCGGTGGCGTGCCTCTTCTGCTGCACCGGGAGCAAATCAGATCCTACCGAGCAGTTCGGCCTTCTTTGCTGTGAACTCGGTGTCTGTGAGCACTCCAGCGCTGTGCAGCTCACCGAGCTTGGCCAGTCGTCTTGACGGACATCCGGATCGGCTACGCCGGGGTCTCCACCGGCGGCCAGAAGCTCGAATGACAGATCGACGCACTCAAGGCTGCCGGTTGCCGGCAGATCTTCGAAACTGCTCGGCGTCAGCCCGGCACCCTCTACAACCACATCCCGGACCTACGCGAGTTCCGTTCTCGCAAACCCTACGACCGCCAGGGGTGAGCCCGGCGTCCGATACTATTCGTGTCATGTTCGATCCCCGTGCCTAGAGAGTGCTCGCCGTC
>NZ_BAAAOS010000076.1:0-835 GCF_039530625.1 Kribbella sancticallisti
ACGCGTAAAACAGCCGGCACTGTTGCAAATAGTCGGTGGTGATAAACTTATCATCCCCTTTTGCTGATGGAGCTGCACATGAACCCATTCAAAGGCCGGCATTTTCAGCGTGACATCATTCTGTGGGCCGTACGCTGGTACTGCAAATACGGCATCAGTTACCGTGAGCTGCAGGAGATGCTGGCTGAACGCGGAGTGAATGTCGATCACTCCACGATTTACCGCTGGGTTCAGCGTTATGCGCCTGAAATGGAAAAACGGCTGCGCTGGTACTGGCGTAACCCTTCCGATCTTTGCCCGTGGCACATGGATGAAACCTACGTGAAGGTCAATGGCCGCTGGGCGTATCTGTACCGGGCCGTCGACAGCCGGGGCCGCACTGTCGATTTTTATCTCTCCTCCCGTCGTAACAGCAAAGCTGCATACCGGTTTCTGGGTAAAATCCTCAACAACGTGAAGAAGTGGCAGATCCCGCGATTCATCAACACGGATAAAGCGCCCGCCTATGGTCGCGCGCTTGCTCTGCTCAAACGCGAAGGCCGGTGCCCGTCTGACGTTGAACACCGACAGATTAAGTACCGGAACAACGTGATTGAATGCGATCATGGCAAACTGAAACGGATAATCGGCGCCACGCTGGGATTTAAATCCATGAAGACGGCTTACGCCACCATCAAAGGTATTGAGGTGATGCGTGCACTACGCAAAGGCCAGGCCTCAGCATTTTATTATGGTGATCCCCTGGGCGAAATGCGCCTGGTAAGCAGAGTTTTTGAAATGTAAGGCCTTTGAATAAGACAAAAGGCTGCCTCATCGCTAACTTTGCAACAGTGCC
>NZ_BAAAOS010000077.1:0-18235 GCF_039530625.1 Kribbella sancticallisti
GTCCGCAACCTCAGCGACGGACACCGACCGACACGTCGTCATCCAGAACGACGGTCAACAAGGGGTCGTCGTGGATCATCTATTCACAGAGCGCGTACGCGCCGACGCTAGCGATCCGAACCAGCGCGAGGAGATGGCCGAAGGTGCGTCCAACCGTCTTCGACTGCGGCATGCTCCCGGGACGACCAGTGAACAGAGCTGTGCCGCGCTGGCGATCTCCGTGGTGCAGCCGGTTGGACGACTACAAGCGGATTGCGTCACGGCCCACGCCCACACCTACGGTGACGTGCCGTTCATGAGCGAGAGCACGCCGATCCGAGCCCAGCTCGGGCAAGGTCGGAGCAGGGCCCAAATGTGGACGGACGCGGGTGCGGAACGTTGAAACCGGCCGCGTGCGCGGCGGCGAAGGTCCGCGCCTCGGACCTCTTCGGTGCCATGGCCAGCCTGGTCTTCAACTTCACCGGCACGAAACAGGTCCTTACGGGACGGCCTGTTGTCCATCCCGCCTATTGACGTGCCACACGCCTGGCCGCGGTCTGGGACTTCGGTCGTGCGGTCGCGACGCTCAGCAGGCCTGCCACCTGCTGAGCGTCGCACTACGGCGCGTGACCTGGCTGAGCGACTCGCTCGGCTCACCGGAACGCCAGGTACATTGGATGATCTACCAGGATCTCGTCGAGGCAGGTGTCAACGATGCTGACCTGCCGAGCTTCTCGAACTGTGCTGCGTCGAAGCCAAGCCAATGGCCTTCGATACGAGTCCCACCGAGAGGTGTTCGCGTTGGACTGTCTCTGCGCTAAACGAGTTGCTGTTCGATATGGCCGCAACGGCTGCGGCATCGTATCGCTATCGCCGACCCATTCGAAGGCGTTCTCCGGAACCATGTGGATCGTCGATACGGACGATGGATTTCGGGTGGCTGGTCAAGGCTCGCCGCGGTCTCAGTGGAGGCTGTGGGGGTCTGGTGTGCCGCAGCTGGCCAGCGCATGGCGTTCGCGGGGCGGCGGCCTGTTCGCGCTCTTGTAATCGGTCTGATGATGATCATCGTCGATGCGGTGATTACCCGCATCGGCTGTCACAAGGCCAAGTCATGGCAGCCGACATCGTCTCGCCCTGGCTGGCTTCGTGGTGTGGGGGCGCTTCGGCCCGGAGTCCTTCACCGGCTGATGCTACGCCGATCGCTCGGGCCCTCGCCTCCACCACGCGAGGAGCCGTGGGTGCGCACGAGGGTCGTCGACAAGCCGACCACCGAGTGGTCGCGGACTGCAAGGCGACCGTGGGCGGCGACATCCTCGCCGTCTCCAGCCCTGACACAGCCGGCTACCGCACCAACGACGAGCTGGCCTCGCCTGTAGGACAAGCAAGCCACCAACAGTGTTGATCAGTCGGATTCCTTGGAGCGGGCGTAGTGGCGGGCTGCCTTGGCGCGGTTGCCGCAGCCGGCCATCGAGCACCAGCGGCGGTTCGCCTTGCGGCTGACGTCGTAAAAGTGCAGGACGCAGTCCGGATGGGCGCAGGCGCGGATCCGGGTCGGATCCCGCTCTAGGAGGCGTAGGTAGTCGTCGGCGGCGAGCCAGGCGATCAGGTCCGCCGGGTCGTCGACCTCAGGTGCCAGTTCAGGACCGCCTGCACCGAGGCGGCGTACCAGCCGTCCGCGCGACAGCAAGTCGTTGAGTTGCGCCTGCGCCTCGTCGTGCACTCGCCCGTCGAGCCGTGCTTTCACGACGGCACGAAGCACCTCTCGCGATTCGACCAACTGTCGTCGAGCCGCTTCCGTCGCCGACACGGCAAGAGGCGAACTGACCGCGGGTTGCCCGGCGAGCCACGTCTGGAGGCCGTCGACCGTCTCGAGCAGGTCGAACCACTGCTCGCCTTCCACCCAGACAGTGTTGAGCAGGTCCATGCTCACCGGTTCGCCGGTCAAGGGGCGTGGATCCATGCAGCGATTCTAACCCATGACAGCCACTTGACAGGGTAGACATATTCTATCCAGTATGGAGGCTCTTGCTGGTTAGAATATTGGAGGACACTACCGATGACCACTACAGCGGTACCGACTGCCCTGGCGACAGGCCATGTCGGCCTGAACGTGACGGACCTGGACCGTTCGCTTGCCTTCTACCGGCGGGTGCTGGGCTTCGAGGTGCAGGCGGAGGGCACCGATGCGGACCGCCGCTGGGCGTTCCTGGCGCGGGACGGAAAGCTGCTAGTCACGCTGTGGCAGCAGGCCGGCGCGGCGTTCGGCGCCGGCCAGGCCGGGCTCCATCACCTGTCGTTCCAGGTGGACAGCATCGAGGAGGTGCAGGACGTTCAGGCGGCGCTAGACGCGCTCGGCGCAGAGTTCCTGTACGACGGGGTGGTGCCGCACGGCGAAGGGGTTTCGTCCGGCGGCATCTTCTTCACCGATCCCGACGGTATCCGGCTCGAGGTGTACGCGCCGAGCGGTGCGGGAACGTCGCCGGCTCCATCCGGTGCGGCCCCGACCTGCGGCTTCTTCTGAGCCTGGCTCAGAGCCGTCCATGCAGTGCGGGCCGGCGTCGCCTCCCCACGGCGCCGGCCGCTCCGAAGGGATTGAACGATGACCATCCAGTACCACCCGGGCGAGCGGCTGGCCCAACGGCTGGCAGGACTCCGGGCCGAGGCCGAGATGGCTCGGCCGGCCATCGGGACCAGCATCCCGGCCGTTGCGGCGCAGTTCGTCACCGAACAGCACCTTCTCGTCCTCGGCGCGGCGGATCCCGACGGGCGGTTGTGGGCCTCCCCGCTAGTCGGTGATCCCGGTTTCGTCACCGCGCCGGACGAATACACGCTCGACGTCGCGGCCGTACTGGCCGAAGGCGACCCCCTCCGTGCAGCCTTAGCCGAACTTCGGCAGGTGGGGGTGATCCTGATCGACCCGTCAACCCGTCGGCGGATGCGAGTGAACGGCGACGCGGTACCGACACCTGCGGGTCTCCGGATCACGGTGAACCAGGTGTACGCGAACTGCCCGAAGTACATCCAGCAGCGCCGGATCCACCAGATCGAGCCGGCCGATGTGTCGGCTGCCCGGGTGACCGATGCCCTGGACAACGGCCAGCGACGGCTGATCGCGACGGCGGACACGTTCTTCGTCGCCACCAGATCGGCCACGGGCGCGGCGGATGCCTCTCATCGCGGTGGCAATCCGGGGTTCGTGCAGGTGCTCGGCGACCGCTCGCTTCGCTGGCCCGATTACGTCGGCAACGCCATGATGATGACGCTCGGCAACCTCCAGCAGGACCCGGCGGCCGGCCTGCTGTTCGTCGACTGGGTCACCGGTACGACGCTGCAGGTCTCGGGACGTGCCCACGTCGAATGGGACGCGGATCCAGGCCTTCCGGGGGCGCAGCGGCAGATCCGGATCGAAGTCGATCGCGTGGTCCAGCTCGACCACGCCAGCCCGCTGCAGTGGACCGAACCGGTCCCTTCCCGTTTCAACCCACCGCTTCCCGAGGGGAATCCGAACTGATGCGCGTCGAGGTCGATCTTGCCGTCTGCGAGAACCACGGCCAGTGCGTGTTCGCCGCGCCGGAGGTCTTCGCGTTCGACGACGACGAACGGCTGGCGTACGTCGCCGAGCCGGCGGCTGAGCTGGCGACCGCGGTCCGGTCCGCCGCGGCAGCGTGCCCGGTGCGGGCGATCACTCTCGTCGAGGAATGATGCGGCGCCGCATCGTGGTCGTCGGCGCGTCGCTGGCCGGGCTCCGAACTGCCGAGGCACTGCGCCGGCTGGGGCACCAGGGCCCGATCACGATTGTCGGCGCCGAACCGCATACGCCGTACGACCGCCCGCCGCTGTCCAAGGACCTGCTGTCAGGCCGGGCCACTCCGGCAGGCATTCGGTTGCCGCAAGCAACAGACCTGAAGGCCGACTGGATGCTTGGCGTAGCGGCGGCGGCACTGCATTCCGACGTTCGCCAGGTCGAGCTCGCTGACGGCCGGATGCTGCGGTACGACGGCCTGGTCATCGCGACCGGGGTGCGAGCCGCGCCGGGTGGGCAAGGTGCGTTGATGCTTCGGTCGCTCGACGACGCGATCGCCATTCGCGACCAGTTGCGCCCCGGGCGACGAGTTGCCGTGTTGGGCGGTGGGTTCCTGGGCAACGAGATTGCCGCCGTCGCCCGACAGCGCGGCTGCGAGGTCGACCTGGTCATGCGACAAGCCCTGCCGCTACTGGCCGCCGCCGGAGAACCTGTCGCAGCTCTGGTCGCGGAGCTACACTGCCGGGCCGGCGTGGTCCTGCATCAACTGTCGGAGGAACTGCGATACTCAGCCGATCTCGTGGTCGCCGCGACAGGGACAGTTTCGAACACCGAGTGGCTGCACGGCTCCGGACTCCTACCGGCCGCTGACGGGTTGCAGTGCGATGAACGGCTGCGACCACTCCGAACCGACGGGAGCGCCATTCCAGATGTCGTCGCGGCCGGCGACGTAGTCCGCTGGCCCCACACGCTGGCCGACGGCGAACTTGTTGCCCTGGGCCACTGGAGCAACGCCGTCGACCAAGCGGAGACAGCGGCCCGGAACCTGCTGTTCCCGACGCAACAACGTCCGTTCATCGCAGTACCATCATTCTGGTCCGACCTATACGGAGCACAACTGCGCGCCGTCGGCCTGCCCCGACTCGGCACACCAAGGATCGAAGAGCACGACCCGGACCGGAACCGCTTGGTCGTCACCTACCACCGCGACTCCCGACTGGTCGGCGCTCTTACCGTCAACCGCAGCAGCCGTCTCGCCCGGTACCACGCTGACCTTGCCAATCACATGCTTTCACGTTCCGCCCGTATGTCACAGGTTGCCGGCTGTCTCGTCTCGGGGTCGAGGGCGGGTTCTGAAGAGAACACACCTCCCGTGGCAAGGAGCTGCTTATGAGCGAGCGGACTGCGCACCAGAGGGTTGCCCTGCTTACCGGAGTGAACAAGGGATCGGCCGCGTGGCAGTCGAGCAATTCGCTGCGCTCGGCATGACGGCCCTGATCGGCGCCAGGGACCCGAAGCGCGGCGAGGATACCGCTGCAGAACTGCGCGCAGCAGGCGGGGAACCTGGATGTCACCGACCAGGTGAGCATCCACGAGGCAGTGAAACTGGTCGAGCAAGGCTTCGGCCGCTGACCGGGAACATCGGAACGGAACCTACGCCATGAACTGAACCGCCGCCCCAAGTCACCCGGACTCAGATCGACCGCTTCGGTGGACCTGTGGTGCTCGGCTGACCGACGCGCGTGCCGTACGTTTCCGTTCCGATGTTCCTCAGTGGCCGAGTCCGGGGGCTTGCGAGCGCGACCAGATTCGCATAATGTGTAACAGATTTAATTACATACATCCGGAGATGATCTTAGCGGCATCTCGCCCGGTTGGGCGACCGTTCATGGAGTCGGACAAAGAATGATCGATCCACCCAGCGTCATCGACGGTTTCCAGAAGCGGCCCCCCGGATTTGGCTATCTCGTTGGACATAGGTCGATTTGCCGGCTGCTGATTGAGTGTGCCGTTCTCCGACGGCCAGCGCGGTACCGCAGCGGGTCTTCGACTCGCCACAACCGTACAAAGGTCAACGGCCGGGGAAGAGATGTGGAGCGCCAACTGGCTTCACCGGATCTTCGATCGGGGCGCACTCTTCAGCGGAGCGATTTGGACTCTCCCCTCGGTCGATACAGGATCACTCATCTACGAAGCCGGTTGCAGGACGAGGTCGGACAGGGGTCTGCTTTGGTGCAGCCGGCTTGTGCATGGTTGTCCGCGCTGAACGCCGGTGTCCTTGAGCGGCGGTGTCCTGCTCGCCCATCCACGCGACCCATGGGTGGTTCGGAGCTGACGCTCGGCAGTGCCACTGACGGCGTCGGTCGAGGTGCGTCAGCACCAACGGCGGGCTGCGCTGCGACGAAGGAAGGATGAGATGCTTCGAATCCACTTCGACCCCGAGGATCTGGCTCAGACGACGTTGCTGGCCGAGCCGGCTCCTCTCTGGGAGGCCCTGCTCAGCCTTCACATGTTGCAGGTCGGGGACGGGCCGGTCCCCTTCGGCGCTTGGCGCACGCGGCAACGGCGCTGGCTGAGCCGTGAGATCGTCGGACCGCTGGCAGTGCTGGCTCCTCCGGTCGGGTACTCACCCGACTTCCTCACTCCCTCCGTAGGCTCCGCCTCATTCGATGAGGCGGTGGGGGTGATGCTGTCGACGCCCCGGAGGCGGGTGCGCACTGACCTCGCGAGGCTCGCTCCGCGAAGTGGCGCGGGTTGGGTTCGGCAACTGGCCCAGCCTCGGGCCGAGGCGATGCACCAGCTCGGCCAGTCGCTGCGGATCTACCACCGGTCCGCACTGGAGCCGTATTGGCCGTCGATCCGGGCGGCTGTGCATGCCGACTACTTGCAGCGGCGCGATCAGCTGGCCGCTGGCGGTGTCGGCGCACTGCTTGAAGGCGTTCACCCGAGGGCCCGCTGGCGGGACGGAGTTCTCGAGATCGCGGCGTTCCAAGACGAGGAGTTGTGGCTCAACGGTCGCGGACTGCAGTTGCAGCCGTCGTACTTCTGTTGGCGGCAACCGATCAAGCTGCTCGACCCGGACCTCCCGCCGGTGCTCGTATTCCCGATCCGAGGAGCCACCGGTCTGCTGCGAGCGACCCAGGGACCAGCGGATTCCGTGGCGAGCCTCGTCGCACTGCTGGGCAGGACGCGGGCGATGGTGCTCGCCCAGACCGTGACCGAGGTGACGACCACGAAGATCGCGGTCGCCTGCGATATCTCGCTCGCGACCGCCAGCCATCAGACCAGAGTGCTGCGGGAGGCCGGCCTGATCCTGTCCCGCCGGCGTGGAAAGTCAGTGCTGCACACAATTTCGACGTTGGGGTACGCGGTGCTCGAAGGCGATCACCTCTGGTCGAGGAACGCCGGCGGTCTGGACGATGGATCATCGTCTCCCGGCGCCGGTCGCAGTCTTGATTGAGCAGACTCGGGAACCGGATCGGCACGCCGCACAACTATCCCAGTCAGGCTCCGACCCGACGACCCGCAACGCGAACCGCGACGGTCTGGCCTGCTTTGCGTTTGACCAGATCGGTGAACATCGCGATCATGGCACGCCCCTGAGGTCCGGAAACGCCCTCGTAGCCAACTGAGCCAGCATATGTTACTGAATCGATGGTTCTTGCCGGCGGTGTGTTGTCGCGACTCCTGCTGTGATCGGACGCAAGACCACGTGTCGCAAACCCAAGGTATCCCCAACATCGTGGACGGCGAACCTTGTTACGAGGTCGGAGATTGTGTTGTGCAGGCCATCGAGACCCTCAGGATTTGCCCGTAGCCGGCTGCCGGTGCTGGGACTCGTTCTGATTGGCGGCTGTCCACAGGAGGGCTGCACTCACGAGCCCGGTTGTTACCGGGAGAAGGTCCAGATTCGCTCCGACTGTCAGTAGGCCCGCCAGTGTCAACGTAGGAGGAAGCCACCAGAGACGCATTTTCGTCTGGTACCCATGCATCGCCAGCGATGCAACGAAGCCGATGATGAAGACGATGGGGCCGAGGGCCATGACTGGATCTGGCAGAGAGGCCTGCTCGTCGAGCGGTGGGATGAGATCGGTCAGGATCACCCAGCAGAACAGCGCGACGCCGACAAGGCTGGCCAGCGCGGAGGCCACGACGCCGGTGTGAGGCCGGGGCGACGCACGCCAGAAGTAACTCGTCAGAGCGCCGAATCCGATAAATGCGCCGAGGAAGGCGATATGGCCGACATTCCACGCCAGGCCTGGTCCATAGTCACCGTCTGACCCGTCGATTGGGCGTGCCGTTGCGTAGACCGCCAGTAACGTCGGGACAGTACCGAAGCGGAGTGTCTTGCTCATCGTCTCTCTTCGCGGTTGAGTTGCCGAGGCTCTCGGGGAGTGTGGATGGGTGCTTGCGCGTTACGAAGCGGTGTGTCGCTCAACCGGCGAGCCCTCCAGGTCGCGGGGATCACGTCCTCGATCTCGACGATCAGACTCATGACCACTGCATGACCCGCGTGGCCCGCCTTGCATGTGTAAGTAGTATAGTTACATACTAGTTCGGTATTTGTCCGTAGGCGTCCTGGAGTAGAGACTCACTTGGCCGCTAGGCCGAGTGTCCGAGCCAACACGCTGGTCGTTTATGGCCATGTGCTGCGAGCGCGCCGTCATCCGTACTGATCTGCGCAAATGGAGTTGCACTATGCTGCCGATTTCCTCGAGCCCTCAGGATCTTCCGGCTGGGCGAGTTTTCTCCGACACCCGCTGTCCGCGGATGATGGTGGGCATGGGCGCGCCGCCCGACTCGGAGCAGCGACCTCTCGGAGCCACGGCACGGAGAAAGCAGCGGATGCCGTAATCGATGCGGGCTCGGCTGACAGTTCGATTCGGCGCGGTGGCGGTGGGACGCCAGCGGCTACTGCAGTTGTCTGCTCGTCCCGGTAGCCGCCCAAGTCCTCGAAGTTGCCTGTATGGCGGCCGGACTCCTGGTCCGGTGGACGGCTCTCACGGGGAGGACGTCACGCCATACCTGAAGGCTCGGCTACGTCGCAGCCAGTATCTAAGCGGGAAGGCCCGCCCGTGCAGATGTTGGACTTCGAACCAGCCGTTCTCCGCACTGGCGGTCGGTCTGGCTACGAGTCGCATGAGCACTGCCCGTCCGGCGGCAACAGCGTATCGCGTGCTGACGGACCTGATCGGATTCAACCCAGTGACCCACCCCTGTACCTCTAGCCACAAGCTGAGTATCGAGGAGCGAGTATGAATGGATCATGGCAGTACCGGGCCTTGGGGAGCACCGGTATGAAGGTGTCCCCCTACGCACTGGGCGCGATGATGTTTGGTGCGGTTGGTAACCCCGACCACGATGAGTGCGTACGCATCGTCCACGCGGCTCTCGACCACGGGATCAATTTCGTCGACACCGCTGACATGTACTCGACCGGGCAGTCCGAGATCATCGTCGGTAAAGCACTGCAAGGCAGGCGTGACGACGTCATCCTTGCCACTAAAGGACACTTCGCTCTCGGCGAGGAGGGCCCCAATCGCAGTGGGAACTCCCGCCGCTACCTGACCCGAGCGGTCGAGGCGAGCCTCGACAGGATCGGCACGGATTACATCGATCTCTACCAGGTCCACCGCCCCGACTGGATAACCGACATCGAGGAGACCCTCGGCGTACTGACCGACCTGGTCCGGGCCGGAAAGATTCGCGCATTCGGAGTGTCGAGCTATCCCGCGCATGAGATCGTCGAGCTGCACCGGGTCGCCGAGCTGCGGGGACTGATGCGGCCGCGGACGGAGCAGCCGCCGTACAACCTGCTCGCCCGGGGTATTGAACGCGACCTGCTTGCGGTCACCAATCGCTGGGGAATGGGCGTGCTGACGTGGAGTCCGCTGGCGTTCGGCTTTCTGACTGGGAAGCATCGCAAGACTGTGCCGCCGCCCACAGGTGGTCGGATCGCGCTGCGGCCTCAATTATTCGACCAAGAGGACCCCGTGACCGCGCGCAAGTTCGATGTCGTCGAGGACCTTGCGCAACTCGCTGACGACCTGGGCTGTAGCCTGCCCGAGCTCGCTCTGGCGTTCCCTCTGGTCCACCCAGCGGTGACCTCGGTGATTATCGGACCTCGCACCCTGCAGCAACTCGAGTCATCCGTCGCCGGCGCCACACTCGAACTCGACGACGCCGTGCTGGACCGAATTGACGAGATCGTCCCGCCTGGCACCAACATCTACGAGCCCAACGCCTCCTTCGATGCGCCTTGGCTCGCCGAACCGGAGACTCTCAGGAGATCGATCACCGAGCGAACAGCCGCATCCTGATCTATCGACGCCAGTGACTCACCTGCCTCCGCTGTAGCGTCGGCCGGTCAAATTCTGGATGGGGGAGGAGCAGCTAGCAGAGGGTGCCGCGCGCAGCTCGCCGACGCTTCCGTGCCGTACATCTCGGCTGTGTAACCTGCTGCGAGTTCTGAGGCGCGCTCGATGCGGCGGGTCCTGGATGACGCCAGATGCCTGACCCTCGCCGTGACGGGGCGCGCGGGACGCCAATCGCGCGCTCCGATGCCTCGGTGACTAGTGCCGTGCGGGCAAGGCCGCCCCGAACGCATCGGTGCCCCGAGAGATTCGAGTCATTCAGGGTCTCGGCCACCAGCGGCGGCCGCGCAGGCCGTGGGCTGGATCGGGAAAGCCTATTGAGGGGGCTGACTAACCGTGGGATGTTCAGGGCACGGTGGACGCCGTCGCCTGCTGATGTGCCGGGGTCGGATCGGCGAGTGGCTCCGGAGGTCTCCTCCGACACCGCTTTCGGGTGGGATTCGACACCAGTCGGATCGTGGCGCTCGTCAATGTCGGTGACATCCGACACCACCTGACCGCGCCGTCACACCATCGGCGTCTGCCACGCTGTGGAGTTCGGAACTGACGACGTGCCGGGAAGTCGTCGCCAAGGCGTGGCACCTTTGGCGCCCTTCCGGCCGATGAATGGGTCGTCCGGCATGGATCTAACCCCTAGGTACGCCGACCGCGGCGTCACCCGTCGGGAAGGACGATCCATGCACGAACACGCGCCGGAAGCCGAGACGTCGGGTCCGCAGCCGGGGCCCGATCCGCGTCGGTGGCGAGCGCTTGCACTGCTGGGCGCTGCCTTCTTCATGATCATCCTGGACGGGACGATCGTGCTGACGGCGATCCCCGCCATTCAGTCCGACTTGTCGATGACGACCTCGGGCGTGCAATGGGTGATCACGGCCTATGTGGTGGCGTTCGGCGGGCTCATGCTGCTCGGCGGGCGATCTGCCGACATGCTCGGCCGTCGGAAGGTGTTCCTCGTCGGAACCGTGTTGTTCGGCAGCTCGTCGCTGTTGTGCGGCCTTGCCTGGGCTGGGCCAGTGCTCATCGGTGCGCGGTTGGTGCAGGGAGTGTCAGCGGCGATCATGGCGCCGACCGCGCTGTCTTTGGTGATCACGATCTTCACCGACCCGGCCGAACGCAATAAGGCACTCGGTGTCTGGGGCGGTCTTGGCGGCACCGGAGCCACCGCTGGGCTGCTGCTTGGTGGCGTGGTGACCCAGTATCTCGGCTGGTCGTGGATCTTCTTCGTCAACGTTCCCGCTGCCATCGCTGTCATCCTTCTGGTGCCAGTGCTCGTTCCGCGCGGGCCGGACCGTGACCCGGCTCGCTCTTATGACGCGGCGGGCGCAGTCACCATCACCCTGGCCCTGCTCTCGCTTGTGTACGCCATCGTGCGCGCACCCGATCAGGGGTGGGCAAGCCCCGAGACGCTCGGACTGTTCGTCGCCGCGACCATGCTCATCGTGGTGTTCGTCGTCGTCGAGTCGCGCTCGGTCGCACCCCTGGTGCCGCTGCGGATCTTCCGGAATCGGTTCCTCATCGGTGGCAACCTTGTGATCTTCTCGGCCGGCTTGGCCGTCGACGGCATGTTGTTTCCGCTGACGCTGTTCTCACAGCAGATGCTCGGTTACACGGCACTGCAGTACGGCCTAGCCAGCATCGCGATGACCGCGACGTCCATTGCCGGCGCGATGATCGGCGAGGCGTTGGTGACCCGGGTTGGGCTTCGCGGGGTCGCCGCTACCGCTGTCCTGCTCGTCGCGGCCGGGTGCGTGCTGCTGACCCAGGTGACCGCCGACGCTTCGTACTGGAAGGACCTCGTCTGGGGACTGCTCGTGTTCGGGCCAGGCATGGGGGCGGCGTTCGTCGCATCGCAGATCGCCGCTTTCGACGGGGTGCGGGACGAGGAGTACGGCCTCGCAGCGGCCTTGGTCGATACGTCGTTCAACATCGGCACCGCGCTCGGAATCGTTATCACCACATCCGTCGCGGTAGCCGTCACCAGCGACGCCGTGTCTGGCGCTGAGGGCGGACCTTCGATCTACGGCTACCAGGCAGCCTTCGCAACTTCTGCGGTGTTCGCGGCGCTTGGCGTGGTCGCGGCATTGATGCTGCTAGGAAGGCGCCCGGATAAGCTGGAGTCGCAGGGTCCGGCGCAGGAAACGACGACGGAAGACCGATGAATCGGTCGGGTTACTGGCTGCACGTCGGATATCGACAGTCCCGCGAACGTCGTTGGCGAAGGAGCTCGGTGAGCGCCTGCATGTCGGCATTCCAGGACCGCCGACATAGCGGTGCCCCAACCGCCGTCCGGCATCGCGAGGTCAAGTCCTCTCGGGTGGTGTACGAAAGTCTTTACCTTCGAGGTTTGAGGGTCAGGCCGTGATGGCCTGGATGGTCGGTTCGGAGTCCTCCTTCTCGGTGCTGGGGTCGGTTCCGATGGCCTGGGAGCGGGTCAGGACGTCGAGTCGGAGGTAGCGGCGGCCTTCGGCCCACTCGTCGTGTTGTTCGGCCAGGGCGGCGCCGACGAGGCGGATGATGGAGTTGCGGTTGGGGGAAGATCCTTACGACGTTGGTGCGGCGGCGGATCTCGTGGTTGAGGCGTTCGCTGGGGTTGTTGGATCAGATCTCACGCCAGAC
Source organism: Kribbella sancticallisti (assembly GCF_039530625.1). Taxonomy (NCBI): domain Bacteria; kingdom Bacillati; phylum Actinomycetota; class Actinomycetes; order Propionibacteriales; family Kribbellaceae; genus Kribbella; species Kribbella sancticallisti. The sequence continues at coordinate 12,493 of NZ_BAAAOS010000077.1, forward strand.
CTGTTTGGGAAGGCGGTGAAGGCGAGGATGTCGGCGCGGGCGTCCTCGAGGTAGTTCGCGACGTCGGGGAGTCTCTCGGTCAGGGTCTCGAACACGCGGGCGAACTGGGCGTGCACAGCCGGTGCGTCGGGCTGGTCGTAGACGGAGTGGAGCAGGGCTTTGCCCCAGCCCCAGGAGGTCTTCGGGGTGATGGTCATCAGGTTCGCGGCGTACTGGGTGCGGCACTGCCGCCAGGCCGCACCGGGCAGGGTCGCGGCGGTCAGGCCGGCGTGGGCATCGCTGGTGACGAACTTGACCCCGCCCAGGCCGCGGACGAGGAGATCGCGGAAGAACCCGAGCCAGGCCGCGCCGTCCTCACTGGAGGTGACCTGCACACCGAGGACCTCGCGGTGGCCATCGGCGTCGACGCCGGTGTCGACCAGGGCGTGGACGGGCACGACTCTGCCGCCCTCACGGACCTTGCGGACCAGGGCGTCCGCAGCCACGAAGGTGAACGGGCCAGCCTGCTCCAGTCGCCGGGTGCGGAACTCGGCTACGTGCTCGTCGAGGTGCTTGGACATCACGCTGACCTGCGACTTCGAGGCCTGTGATCCCCAGGGTCTGGACCAGCTTGTCCATCCGGCGGGTCGAGACCCCGAGCAGGTAGCAGGTCGCCACCATGCTGGTCAGCGCCTGTTCGGCACGCTTGCGGCGCTCGAGGAGCCACTCGGGGAAGAACGACCCCGACCGGAGCTTGGGCACCGCCACGTCGATCGTGCCGCGGCGGGTGTCGAGGTCACGGTGGCGGTAGCCGTTACGTGAGTTGGTCCGCTCCTCGCTGCGCTGCCCATAGCCCGCGCCACACACCGAGTCGGCTGGGCCGAGCAACGTGTTGATGAACGTGTTGAGCAGTACCCGCATCAGGTCAGGGCTGGCCTGAGACAGGTGCTCCTCAAAAGTGGGCAGGGTCGATCTGGCTAAATACTGGATACAGCGGTCATCAGTGGGTCCTTCTGCGAGTCGGCTGTGAGTGTTCACTCGAAGGGTCCCCGTGACCGCGTCTACGTCATGGACGACACGCTCACCGGGCTACCGTCGTACACCACTCTGCTGGACTCCACCCATCGCGACGGACGCGACGACCGACCGATTAGTCGGCCCGGTCTCGCGGATCTAAAGCGGTAGACAACAGGAAGGACAGTCGCGATGTTCATCGTTCAGTACGCAACCACGCCCCATGCCGCCGATCACAACCAGCACTTGATCCAGCAGGTCTTTGCCGAATTGCATTCACAGCAGCCCGCCGGGTTCGCGTACGCGTCGTTGCGCCTGGCCGACGGGGTGAGCTTCGTACACCTTGTGCAGGCTGACGGCGACCGGACGCCACTCGATGGGTTGGGTGCGTTTCAGCGGTTCCAGGAGGGAATCGGCGAACGCATCACCGGCCCGCCGGTGCGGTCCGACGCCACGATTGTTGGGTCGTACCGGCTGCTGCCCGAGCCGGAATGATGCCGGCCGACCTGGTGTCGCCAGCAGCCGGGGAGTTCGCCCGGCTGGCCGAACCGCTGCGCGGAGAACTGCTCGCGCACTGTTATCGTGTGCTCGGTTCCGTGCACGATGCCGACGATGCCGTGCAAGAGACCTTTGTGCGGGCTTGGCAGGCCTACGACCGGTTCGACGGCCGGTCATCGCTGCGCACCTGGCTCTATACCATCGCCACCAGGGCGTGCCTGCGCGCATTGGAACAGTCGAAACGTCGTCCCCTTCCGTCGGGAATTGGCTCGGCGACGGACGACCCGAACGCGCCCATCGGCGCGGCAGCAGGCGATGTGCCGTGGCTGGAGCCGTTTCCGACAGGTCGCGACCGCGCCGATCCAGCCGACGTGAGCGAGCGCAAGGCCGACGTTCGTCTCGCGTTCGCCGCGACCCTCCAACTGCTGCCGGCCCGGCAACGAGTGGCGTTGCTCCTGCGGGAGGTGTTGGATTGGTCTGCGGCCGAGATTGCCGATCCACTGCAGACGACCCCGGCTGGCGTCAACAGTTTGTTGCAGCGCGCGCGGGCCACATTGTCCCAAGTACAGGCACAGGACGTGGCGGAGCCCGACGAGTCGAGCTTGCGATGCATACTCGACATCTACGTGCGCGCCTTCGAGCAGGCCGACGTCGATGCGCTCCGCCAGGTGCTGACCAAGGACGCCGTGTGGGAGATGCCGCCATATGCCACCTGGTTCACGGGCCGCCACCGCGTCGTGGAGTTCTTGCGGACCAGGGCAGGTTCGCCGGGCGACGAAATCATGGTCCCGACCGAGGCCAACGGCCAGCCGGCATTCGCCTGCTATCAGCGATCAGCCGCCGATAGCCGGTTCGAAGCCCACGCGATACAGGTGCTGACCGTCACGTCAGCCGGAATCTCGAGCATCACCTCGTTCATGCGCCCCCAGCTATTCCCGGTATTTGGGCTGCCGGAGATGCTTACGCAAACAGACGGAGCCGTTCGATGAGGACTGTGGCGGTCGACGGCCTCGGCGCCCTGGTCGACGCCACGACGTTCGCTGCGCTTGCCGTAGGCAGCCTCGGCGACGAGGTCAACCTGGAGCAAGCAACGCCATGCGGTGAGTGGAATATCGGCATGCTCCTCGAGCACCTCGGAGACTCGGTCGCCGCGATTGAAGAAGGGTTCTGTATCGGCAAGGTCGGTCTAGCAGCAGTTCCGCTCGTCGACCCGAGGCCAAGCACGCTCGCACTGCGCATCGAGCGCCTCCACCTCATCGCCCGCCACCCCGACAATGTCGGCCGCGAGACTGTGCCGATCGAGGGTGCCGCCATCGTGCGGGACCACTTGTCAGCTGTGGGTGCTCTTGAGATCGCTGTCCACGCCTGGGACGTGACGACGGCCAAAGTGCAGGCACCGGATATTCCACCGCCCCTGGCAACGGCGCTGATGACCACCGCGATCGCCGTTGTGGCTCGTGACGATCGCGGCATCAGATTCGGCCCGCCCGTGCCGATGAGCCGGGAATCACGCGTCAGCGACCGGCTCCTGGCCTTCCTTGGGCGTCAGCCATGACCACAGGGACCCGAGAGTCGGTGCGGCGGTGACGCTTGAGTTGGGCCTGATCGCGAAGGCTCGCATTCGACTCAGGGCATCGCATATCGCCGCCAGGTCGGCGGCCATTTGGTCGCTGCCTGCCACCAACTGTTGAGGGTCAGGAGCCGTGACGCGACCGCGTCGAGTTGGCGGACATGACCGAAGGCGAACGCCCACACGAACTACTCCAGAGTCGAGGACACAACACATTGCCTGAACAATCGGCCACGCCACCGTGTCGCAGCAGCGCCACGTCATCGATACCGTCCACCCAGCCGCCATCCCCGCGAACAGCGAGGCGACCTTCAAACCCCGCCCGTTGGCGCGCTTCCCGGTCGGCGCCTACAGATGGCTCCTGAGCGAACCTGCACAAGCCGGTCGAATCCGCGAGCGCGACCACCGGTCCTTCAACACCGTCGACATCGCCACACCCTACGCGGCAGCTGCGCCTCGGAGAGGCCCTTCTCAACGGTCGCGATCGAACCCCTTCAGCAAGGTCGGCCTCGGCTGAAACATGAGCCGGGTGGACGCGGACCGATCAGCTTTCAGTCACCGTTGAGACAGCAAGTCCGACCTCCGCCACGCCAATCGTGTCAGGGGCGGCATGGGGTTGCATTGCCTGTTCAGGCTGAGGGGTGCCGCGCCCTAGTCGCATGTTGTGTGCCCGGCCATGAGGGTCACGGCTTTGCTCCTGCGGCCGGACCGGACCGCGGGTGCTGAGATCGCGCGGTCGGTTGCAGTCGCAGGCACTCGCGGTTGGTCAGCTTCGCCCTGAGGCGCGGAGCCAGGTCGTCTTGCCAGGTTTTGCTCCCCTCTAGCCGTCGCCGGGCGTCCTCGTACTGACTGCCGTCAGAGAATGCAGCCATCCAGACGAAGGCATTGTCTGTCCGCACGGGGAGGGCCGGAAAGTTGTTCTTGGCGGGCTCGCTCCGGAATGTGGCGACGGGTACGTCGAGTTCCTGCTGAACCGCGCCATGGAAGTCTTCGTTGAGCCAGCGCGTGAACGAGGGATCAGGTGCATGGACGTAGACGGAGACGATGACCCATTCGTCGGTCAGGTTTGTGGAGCCCACGGATGCGCGTCCCTCGGCGGGCTCGGGTGCCGGCCTGGCAGGATCCGCGGGCCTCAGTAGGAGGACGTCGTCGCTGTCGAGCATGGTGGAGTTCGCGGCATCGCGGAACTCATTCCAGACGGGCCCGAAGTAGAAGCTCTCCAAGCTGAGTTGCCGGGCGGCCATGTCGGCGAAGCCGCGGAACCACACGAAGCGATCGGCATCGTCTCGATCGAGGAACAGGCCACCGACTCGCATACCGGACGCCTCCTGCGGCTCGATCAGCTCCCGCTCGAATAGCTCGACCAGAACGTCACGCCCGCCCGGCCGCAGCGTGTATTGCCGGAGCTCGATCACAGTTGCCGAGGACATAGTTGTTGGAGTTGGCACAGTTGCTCCTGACGTGAGAATGTAATCAGAAGAGTTACATACTTTAGAGGTTCGCGCCAGTAGAAGGCCCCGCTGCCCTCCCGGCGTGCTCTCCCATCCGTCGCCTTGGAGGTCGCGGGAAGTTGCTCGCGTTGCATCCAGGTACGACGATCGGCGGCGCCTCGGGGTGCGCGGCGTGAGATGGATGCCCGACGGTCCTGGTCGTTACAGCGACGGATTCCGTGGGCCGGCGGAAGTCGTGGCTCCGAGATCGAAACCATGCGGATGGCAGGTACGCCCGCCTGGGATGGGCCTGTTCAACGAGGTCGCGGCCCGGCCTGGGCGACCTCCGTGCGATCCTGCGGCGATCTCCGCCTCGGCCCCTCCCGAGATCCGGCAGCAGGGGCCCGCATGGTCACCAAGCCGCACTGCAGACCGTCGACCGGGTCCAGAATATGGTCCAACGCAGACATCCGGTGCCGCCGAAGCTACGGAGGATGGAACGTCGAATCCGCTAACCCGCCAGATCCGTATGTCGCCAGCGAATAGAAGTACCCATTCAGTAACCCGCGCAAGATCTCGCGAGCCCTGATCGCTCTGGCGACATCGTACCGCCGATGGCTTGCGGTTATGGCAGAATGGTGACATGTCAACAGACGAAGATTATGCGCCCAGCCCGACTGGTTGGGTCCGGGACGCCGTCGCCAAGATCGAGGCCGCTGGCGACACCAAGGCGGGTCAGTGGAATGAGCAGAAGCTGGTGCTGCTCACCATGCGCGGCGCGAAATCCGGCAAGAGCCGCAAGGTCCCGCTGATGCGGGTCGAGCACGACGGCCGGTACGTCGCGGTCGGCTCCAACAGTGGCGCGACCAATCACCCGGTCTGGTACTACAACCTCCTGGCCGACCCCAAGATCACCCTCCAGGACGGCACCGAGTCCCGCCCCATGATCGCCCGCGAACTCCACGGCGACGAGCGGACCGAATGGTGGAAGCGCGCCACCGCAGTCTTTCCCACCTATCTCAGTTACCAGCAGGAGACCGACCGGCTGCTCCCGCTGTTCCTCCTGGAACCCGTTCAGTAGCAGAGCCACACCCTGTTGGAACCGGCCGCCATCCCCAGAACGCCGGCGGTCATCCAGCGCACGGTAAGGCGCCATCGGGCGCTGCGCGTGCTCGATGCGTTCTCGACCCAGGTGTTGTCCGTCATTGATCTTGCCGATGATGCCGTCATTGGCGTTGCCGTTGATCGTGGT
>NZ_BAAAOS010000078.1:0-2030 GCF_039530625.1 Kribbella sancticallisti
ATCTAGTTGTGGATGCTGCACGAGTGAGAATGCAGGCATGAGTAGCGAATGACGGGTGAGAAACCCGTCCGCCGAATGATCAAGGGTTCCAGGGTCAAGCTAATCTGCCCTGGGTAAGTCGGGACCTAAGGCGAGGCCGACAGGCGTAGTCGATGGACAACGGGTTGATATTCCCGTACCGGCATTAACACGACCCGACCGAACCTGGTGATGCTAAGAACGAGAAGCTGTGATGTCTTCGGACGGATCGGTGGATCTTTCGACCCTAACTGGTATTAGGTGCACTAAGGAGTGACGCAGGAGGGCAGTCCAACCGCGGCGATGGTAGGCGCAAGCTGATCCGCGGGCAAGGTGGTAGGGCGAGGCATAGGCAAATCCGTGTCTCATACAGCCTGAGAACCGAGGCGGACCCGTTTAGGGGAAGTGGATGATCCCATGCTGCCGAGAAAAACTTCGTAGTGAGTGTTAGGGCCGCCCGTACCCCAAACCGACACAGGTGATCAGGTAGAGAATACCAAGGCGATCGAGTGAACCATGGTTAAGGAACTCGGCAAAATGCCCCCGTAACTTCGGGAGAAGGGGGGCCTGATGCGTTACACGGCTTGCCCGTGGAAGCGTTGATGGCCGCAGAGACCAGGCCCAAGCGACTGTTTACTAAAAACACAGGTCCGTGCGAAGAAGTAATTCGATGTATACGGACTGACGCCTGCCCGGTGCTGGAACGTTAAGGGGACAGGTTAGCTGGTTTAGGCCGGCGAAGCTTTGAACTTAAGCGCCAGTAAACGGCGGTGGTAACTATAACCATCCTAAGGTAGCGAAATTCCTTGTCGGGTAAGTTCCGACCTGCACGAATGGCGTAACGACTTGGGCGCTGTCTCAACCATGGACTCGGCGAAATTGCATTACGAGTAAAGATGCTCGTTACGCGCAGCAGGACGGAAAGACCCCGGGACCTTTACTACAACTTGGTATTGGTGGTCGGTACAACTTGTGTAGGATAGGTGGGAGACTGTGAAACTCGGACGCCAGTTCGGGTGGAGTCATCGTTGAAATACCACTCTGGTTGTTCTGGCTGTCTAACTTCGGTCCATTATCTGGATCAGGGACAGTGCCTGGTGGGTAGTTTGACTGGGGCGGTCGCCTCCTAAAAGGTAACGGAGGCGCTCAAAGGTTCCCTCAGCCTGGTTGGCAATCAGGTGTCGAGTGTAAGTGCACAAGGGAGCTTGACTGTGAGACAGACATGTCGAGCAGGGACGAAAGTCGGAACTAGTGATCCGGCGGTGGCATGTGGGAGCACCGTCGCTCAACGGATAAAAGGTACCCCGGGGATAACAGGCTGATCTTCCCCAAGAGTCCATATCGACGGGATGGTTTGGCACCTCGATGTCGGCTCGTCGCATCCTGGGGCTGGAGTAGGTCCCAAGGGTTGGGCTGTTCGCCCATTAAAGCGGCACGCGAGCTGGGTTTAGAACGTCGTGAGACAGTTCGGTCCCTATCCGCTGCGCGCGCAGGAGACTTGAGAAGGGCTGCCCCTAGTACGAGAGGACCGGGGTGGACGAACCTCTGGTGTGCCAGTTGTTCCGCCAGGAGCACGGCTGGTTGGCTACGTTCGGAAGTGATAACCGCTGAAAGCATCTAAGCGGGAAGCACGCTTCAAGATGAGGTCTCCCACCGAGTTAATCGGGTAAGGCCCCCAGTAGACCACTGGGTTGATAGGCCAGAAGTGGAAGCGCCGCAAGGTGTGGAGCTGACTGGTACTAATAGGCCGAGGGCTTGTCTCAACACCACCCTCGGGTGGTCAACGACTGCTGCGAAACGATGTTCGCGTCCGCTATACGGTTCCCGGAATACGGTCAACCCCCAGCACCATCTGCCCGTCAGGGGCGGAGTGACTGTAGTGTGGTTGGTTGATATTTCTATAGAGTTACGGTGACCATAGCGTCGGGGAAACACCCAGTCTCCATTCCGAACCTGGAAGTTAAGCCCGACAGCGCCGATGGTACTGCGACCGGGAGGTCGTGGGAGAGTAG
>NZ_BAAAOS010000079.1:0-1615 GCF_039530625.1 Kribbella sancticallisti
GTGGGAGGTGTCAATGTGGAGCACGCGCAGCGCAGCGAGCATGTACGACGTTGACTTCGACGAGCGCAGGCTGATGCTGGGCCGTCGAGGGATGGCCCCTTCGCAGTACCGGGTGTGCCGCGTGCTCTTTGCGGTGAGTCGGTTCGGCGGGGTTCACAGTGTGAGCTGAGGAGGGCCGTTCGGTGTCGCTACTTCAGGTGGCTCTTGAACCTTCGACGTTGGTGGTGGCAGTCGATCCGGGCAAGGTGATGAACCGGGTCTGGGTCAGTGATGGGTCCGGGTTGCTGGTCGACCCGGTGTCGTTGCCGGTGTCTCGTGATGGCATCGCAAGCCTGGAGGAGATGATCGGTTGTCTGGCGTGCGACCGGCCGTCGATGGTGATCGCGATCGAGGCGACGGGAAGCCTGCATCGTGCCTGGGCCGGCGAACTGGAACGTCGTCATCCGGGCGGGGTCCGCATGTTCGCGCCGTCGGAGACCAAGGCGGCCCGGATCCAGCTGGGGTCGGGGCGGTTCAAGTCCGATGACCGGGACTGCGCGGCCCTGACCTATCTGGCTCGCCAAGGCGCGGGGCGGCTGGTGCTGGAGGAACGAGGCGTGGAGACGCTGCGGGCCGCGGTGCGGCACCGCCGGAGTCTGGTCGCCGACCGCAAGGTGATGCAGCAACGCCTGCACGACCAGCTCAACGCCTTGTGTCCGGGCCTGTCCGCGCCCGCGGGCCATGGACGCGGGCTTGCGATCGAGCAGCCGTCCGGGCAGGCGGTGCTGGCCTGCGCCGTCGCCTTCGCCGGCCGTGCCCCGACGGTGCGGTCGCTGCAGGCCCGCGCACCGGGACGCTTCGCCACAGCCGACGCCCGCTACTGGGCCGACCGGTGGCGAGCTTGCCTGCCACCCCCGCACGACGCCGAACCACGAGCAGCACGGCTGGCTGGTGACCTGGCCCGCTACCGCGCCCTGCGCGACGACATCACCGTGCTCGAGGACGACATCGCAGGCCTGCTCGCACCCACCGACGGACAGATCCTGACCACCCTGCCCGGCGTCGCCGTCGTGCGTGCCGCCGCGTTCGCCGCGCACAGCCTGCCCATCGACCGGTTCCCCGACGCCGACCACCTGTACTCCGCCACCGGCCTCGCACCTGCGCTCTATCAGTCCGCGACCCTGCACCGACGCGGACGGATCTCCCGCCAAGGACTGGCCGAACACCGCGACGCCCTGATGGGCATCGCCTGGGGACTGTCGCTGTTCTCGCCCTCGTTCACCCAACGCGACCGCGACTACCGCGCCCGCGGCATGGCCCCCATCCAGGCCCGCGTCGCACTCGCCCGGCACGCCTGCCGCCTGGCCTACCGGCTCCTCAAGACCCAACAACCCTTCGACGAAGAGGCGTATCGTCAAGGAAGGCACAGCCGCGGACGGTGACGGCCAGTCAGCTATGCCGCACGACGGCGCAACCTAGCTTGCCGCCCGCCCGCGACTGGGCCGCTTCATACACGGCGCACACGAAAGCCTGCGGCACCGACCGCGCCTGATCAGCCTGCCGGTCCCAGCGGCCCACACCGCGCCTTCCCCCACACACGCATCCTCGTCACGAACCACGCCGAACGTTCACCACA
>NZ_BAAAOS010000080.1:0-940 GCF_039530625.1 Kribbella sancticallisti
TGGGCGGCCGAAGGCCGAGTTGGTGTTGAGTGTTGATGAGCGTGCGCAGTTGGAGCGTTGGGCGCGCAGGGGTAAGACGGCGCAGGTGCTGGCGTTGCGGTCGCGGATCGTTCTTGGTTGCGCTGTGCCGGGGGCGGTGAGCAAGGAGGTCGCGGCAGCGTTGGGGTGTTCTGAGGCGACGGTGGGTAAGTGGCGGCGCCGGTTCTTGCGGGAGCGTCTGGATGGGTTGGTGGATGAGGATCGGCCGGGTCGGCCGTCGTCGGTGAGTCTGGATCAGGTTGAGGATGTGATCGTGGCGACGCTGGAATCGAAGCCGGCCGATGCCACGCATTGGTCGCAGTCGTCGATGGCGAAGCGGACTGGTTTGTCTCGTTCGACGATCGGGCGGATCTGGCGCGATTTCGGTCTGAAGCCGCATCGGGTCGATGGGTTCAAGGTGTCGACCGATCCGTTGTTCGTGGAGCGGGTCGTCGATGTGGTCGGGCTGTATCACAATCCGCCGGAGCGGGCGGTGGTGTTGTGTGTGGATGAGAAGTCGCAGATCCAGGCGCTGGATCGGTCGCAGCCGGTGTTGCCGATGATGCCGGGCATGCCGCAGCGGCGCACCCACGACTACCGGCGCAACGGGATCACGTCGTTGTTCGCGGCGTTCAATGTTGCCGACGGCACGGTGATCACCGAGTTGCATCGCCAGCATCGTGCGAGCGAGTTCAAGAAGTTCCTGGCCACGATCGACAAGACGGTGCCGGAGGGTCTGGATGTCTACATCGTGGCCGACAACTACGGCACCCACAAAACCCCTGCGATCAAAGCCTGGCTGGCCAAACATCCCCGCTTCCACATGCATTTCACCCCGACCGGTTCGTCGTGGCTCAACCAGGTCGAACGCTGGTTCGGTCACCTCACCGAGCAGAAGATCCGCCGCGGAACCCACAAGAGC
>NZ_BAAAOS010000081.1:0-745 GCF_039530625.1 Kribbella sancticallisti
CGCGGCCTTGGTCATCGCGTACAGGCTCAAACCCGGGTACGGCACTCGCTCTGCAAAGCAACTGCCGATGCTGATAATCCGACCACCGTCGCTCATCGTCTGGGCGGCGGCCTGACTAGCCACGAACACGGCCCGCACGTGGATGGCCAGCTCCTGGTCAACCTCCTCGGCGGTGATCTCTTCCAGAGGGCCAACATGGAACACCCCCGCATTGTTCACCAAGACGTCGAGGCGCCCGAACTCGGCAACGGTCCGCGACACGGCACCGATGACAGCCTGGGCGTCCGCACTGTCTGCCGCGATTGCCAGGCCGCGACCCCCCGCATGCTCGATCTGCTCTACGACAGCGCCCGCCCGTTCGGCGTTGCGCTGGTACGTGAAGGCGACATCCGCGCCGTCCTGCGCCAAGCGGGTGGCGATCGCTGCCCCAATTCCGCGACTGCCCCCGGTGACGAGTGCGACCTTGCCGTCCAGTTGTCCCATGTGATGCCCTATCTTATTTCCGTAGTGATCATTACCGAATTATCATGGACTAGTGGACAAGGGAAATCAAGGGCAGCCACCCGCACCGAAGCTCGCACCGAGGGGCAGGTCGAGGGGCAGACCCAGAAACTTTGACCGAACCGCCGCGCTGGTCGCCGCACTCGAGCTGTTCTGGGAGCGCGGCTACGAGGGCACCTCTCTCAGCGAATTGACCGCCCGAATGGGGATCAGCGCCACCAGCCTGTACGCCGCATTCGGGTCC
>NZ_BAAAOS010000082.1:0-1196 GCF_039530625.1 Kribbella sancticallisti
CTGTTACCACGATGGTGGATTCGTACTGTGTTGGGCTGAGGTAGCCGAGGGTGGAGTGGCGTCGGCGGGTGTTGTACCAGCCTTCGATGTAGTCGAAGATCGCGCTGGTGGCGGCTTTGCGGGTGGGCCAGGGGCGGCGGTGGATGAGTTCGATCTTGATGGTGGAGAAGAAGGATTCGGCCACGGCGTTGTCCCAGCACTGGCCTTTGCGTCCGACTGACAAGATGACGCCCAGATCCCTTGCCAGGTTGGCGTACTGGGCCGATGTGTATTGGCAGCCCCGGTCGGAGTGGAAGACCACGCCGGCCGCGGGACGGCGCCGGTTCACCGCATCGGTGAGCGCGTCGGCGACCAGGTCGGTGCGCAGGTGATCGGCGATCGCCCAGCCGACCACGCGGCGCGACGCGAGGTCGATCACCGTGGCTAGGTAGAGCCAGCCTTGCCAGGTGTGGATGTAGGTGATGTCACCACACCAGCGGGCATCCAGCGCCGCGGGCCGGCCGGGATCGATAGCGAAGTCGCGGCCGATCAGATCCGGACGGGTGGCGGCGGCCGGGTCGGCGATGGTGGTCTTCTTCCACCGTCTGGGCGTTCGGCCGTACCGGTCGGCGGCGCGCATCAGCCGGACGACCCGTTTGCGGGAACACCGCTCACCCTGGGCCCGGAGTTCGTGGTGGACCCTCGGCGAGCCGTAGGTGCGGCGGGACTCGTCGTGGATCCCGGCGATCTTGCCGGCCAAGACGGCGTCGCGCTGCTCGCGAGCCGTCGGACCGCTGGCGCGGTCGGTGTAGTAGGCGGAACGGGAGACCTTCAGCAACTCACACGCCCGCTTCACGCTGTGGTCGCCCGCCTTCTCCGCCTCGATGAACGGGTAACAGCTCACCGGGTCTCCTTCGCGAAGAAAGCCGTGGCCCGCTTGAGGATCTCGACATCCTCACGCAGCCGCCGAGCCTCCCGCCGTAACTGGTTGAGCTCATCTCGCTCGCTCGTGGTCAACCCGCCGTCACCGGTACCGGCATCGCGTTCGGCCTGCTTCAGCCATTCGCGCACCGCGGTCTGGGTCAGATCGAAGTCTTTCGCGACCTGACTGACCGACCGGTCCCCGCGCTGACACAGCTCGACGATCTCGGCCTTGAACTCGGGTGTGAACGAACGACGAGGCCGTGGCTTCTTCTTGCCCATGGACTCCATGATGA
>NZ_BAAAOS010000083.1:0-801 GCF_039530625.1 Kribbella sancticallisti
TCTTGTTCAAGGTCTGGAACACGACGCGGGCGAGGCGGCGTTTGAGGGCTCGGAGGGCTTCGGTGTTGGAGTCGCCGGCTGCGAGGCGTTTGTCGTAGTAGGTCTTGCCCGGGCCGGCCAATCGGATCTGGGTGACGGCGATGCGGTGGAAGGCTGCGTTGAGTTGGCGGTTGCCGGCTTTGCTCATCCGCACCCGGCCGCGGGTGCTGCCTGACCAGACCGGGATGGGTGCGACACCGGCGTGCATGGCGTATTTGGCCTCGTTGGCGAAGCGGCTGATCCCCGCGGTCTCACCGACGATCTTGGCGGCGGTCAGCGGGCCGCAACCGGGTAGTTCCAACAGGTTGGGTGCGGCCGCGGCGACCAGGTTGTCGATCTCACGCTCGAGGGCGTTGATGACGGGGGTGATCCGGTCGATGTCAGCAAGGATGTCGCGGGCCAGCCGGGCGTCGATGCCGTTCTTGCCGGCCAGCCAGTCGGTCAGCTCTTGCCGCGTCCGGGCACGGTTCAGCGCTGTCGCGGGCGGGTCCGCGATCGGGTCGCCGGGAGCGATCCGGTGCAGGTGCCAGCGGAGCCGATTGACCATGCGGGTGCGCTCACCGACGAGATCTTCACGCCGGTCGACCAGCAGCTTCAGTTCCCGGGAGGTCTCGTCGTGCGAGGCGATCGGCAGGTCCGGCTCGCGCAGCGCAGCCCGGGCGACCGCCAACGCGTCGATGGGGTCGGACTTGCCGCGCGTGCGCGCCAGTCGACGCTGTTCGGCCATCAGCTTCGGCGGGACTCGGACGACTTGCTCACCCG
>NZ_BAAAOS010000084.1:0-2178 GCF_039530625.1 Kribbella sancticallisti
CTGCTCGAGCGCAACGCCAACCGCGCTGTCGAGTTGTTCACGTCGTACCCGGGTCCGGTCTACGTCTCCACGCCCGACCTCCTCGACTACGTCCCCAACGCTGTCTGGTGCCCGGTGGTCGTCGACGTCGGCACCTGGCGCAGCGACGCCCCGGTGCTCGAGCACGAGAGGCCGGTGGTGGCCCACGCGCCCAGCAAGTCGGCCATGAAGGGCTCCGAGCTCATCGACCCCATCATGGAGAGCCTGGCCCAGCGGGGCCTCATCACCTACCGCCGGGTCGAGGGCGTCGACCCCGCGGACATGCCGGCCGTCTACCGCGACGCCGACATCGTCCTCGACCAGTTCCGCGTCGGCAGCTACGGCGTCGCCGCGTGCGAGGCGATGGCGGCGGGCCGGATCGTGGTGGGCCACATCGCCCAGCACGTCCGCGACCGCGTGGCCGCCGACACCGGGCTCGAGCTGCCCATTGTCGGCGCGACGCCCGACACCATCGAGCAGGTCGTGCTCGACCTCATCTCGCACCCCGAGCGGGGCCGCGAGGTCGCCGCGCGCGGGCCGGCCTTCGTCGAGCAGGTGCACGACGGCCGCCGGTCGGCCGAGGCGCTGGCCGCGTTCGTCGAGCAGCCGAGCACGGTGCCGGCTGACTGGAAGCCGTCCTGGATCCGGCCCAAGGTCGTGATGATGGCCGGCAACGACATCGTCGTCGACGCCCGCGTGCTCAAGTACGCCCAGACGGTGGCCAACTGGGACCTCGACGTCACCTGCATCGGCATCCCCGGACGCAAGCTCAAGGGCGCCCGCCAGCTCGGCAAGGTGCAGGTGTTGTGCCCGCCCATCCAGTCGAAGGTGCTGGTGACGGGGTGGCGCAAGCGGCTGGCCAACCTCAAGCCGTGGTTCAGCACCGAGGCCGAGTACACACTGGCCTACGGCCGTTGGCAGTACGCGAGCCGCGAGCTGCGCGCCGACCGCGGCCGCGACCGCCGCGACCACGAACGCACCGCAGCCGGCACCGGCACCGGCACCGGCACCGGGGCCAGCGCATCCGATGTGTCTGTGCGTGCCCGGCGTTCGATTCTCGCCCGGCTGCGGCGGGCGGCGCGCTGGCGGTCGCTGCGGCTGCACCGCGCCATCCTCCACGCCCGCGCGTACCTCGTCCGGCGGGCCAAGCACAAGGTCGTCGACCTCACCGACATGGGCATCGGCAAGCGGCGCGAGCGGCTGCTCGCCCTCCACCGCCACCTGCCGTCGGGCCGCTGGCGGCGGGTGATGCCCGAGCTGGTCGACCAGGAGCTGACGCTGGGCCCGCTGCTCGACCGCCTCCGGATCGAGGTCATCCACGTGCACGACGTGTTCATGCTCGGCATCGCGGCGCGCGCGGCGCACCGGGCGGCTCTGGACGGGCGCACCATCAAGATCATCTACGACGCGCACGAGTACATCCCGGGCGTGCCGGTGGTGGCCCCGCGCCGGGTCGCCGCCTACAGCGACCTCGAGCGCGAGTTCATCCGCGACGCCGACCGCGTCATCACGGTGTCCGAGCCACTGGCCCGCTGGCTGCAGCGCGACCACCAGCTGGCCAGCCTGCCAGACGTCGTCCTCAACGCGCCGGTCGAGCCGCCCGAGGACGCCGAGGTCAAGGGTCTGCGCGAGCAGCTGCGGCTGTCCGAGGACGTCCCGCTGCTGGTGTACGTCGGCGGCGTCAACCGGGCCCGCGGCGTCGGGACGGTCGTCGAGGCGATGCCGCACCTGCCCGACGTCCACCTCGCGATCGTCGCGCGGGTCAACTCCGTCACCGCGGAGTTGCAGGCCCGCGCCGTCGAACTGGGCGTCGGCGACCGCGTGCACCTGGCGCCCTTCGTCGATGCCGAGGTCGTGCCGCTGTACCTGCGCTCGGCCAGCATCGGCCTCAGCCCGCTGCTGCACGCGCCCAACCACGACATCGCGGTGACGAACAAGTTCTGCGAGTACATCGGCGCGGGCCTGCCCATCATCACCAGCGACACCCCGGCGCAGGCCGACCTGGTCAACGAACTCGACCTCGGCGCGGTCTACACCGCGGGCGACGTGGACAGCCTCGTGCAGGCAGTCTGGACGGTGCTCGCCGACCGCGACCGCATCGCCAAGCGAATCGCCGACGACCCCGAACTGCTGCACCGCTTCTCCTGGGCCGCACAAGCC
>NZ_BAAAOS010000085.1:0-12058 GCF_039530625.1 Kribbella sancticallisti
CCCCCAGCTATAAGGGATATCGGGCTTCGCGCGTGATCGCCCGTTCTGGCCGAGATCACGTCCCGCGCTACTACGGCGCTACCGGACTCGAATCAAGCACACGCCGGTACGGCGACGGCTAACGACCGACCTGCGGCGGTCACCCTCCGTGTAGCCCGATTACTCAGCGTGGCGTAACCTCTCCGCTGAGGTAGTTGATTGGTCAACTACCCGAATCGGAGGAGACCGAGATGAGCACGACCCGTAAGACTGCACCGAAGGCCCAGACGGTCCCGGCATCGAGCCGGGGCAAGGCGGCCGACCCGGCGAAGTACGCGCTGTTTGCGCAGTGGGCTGAGAAGGAGTTCGGGTTCAAGCTCGACCCGTCGCAGGCTCAGTTCGCCGTACTGCAGTACAAGCACTTCCAGGCTTCGGACCTGAACAAGAAGTTCAACGCTGCGAAGGCTGCATCGAGCGCCAAGAAGGCGGCCCCCACCCCCACGACCAAGCCAACCGCGAAGAAGGCACCGGCAAAGAAGACCACCGCCAAGAAGGCGACCCCGGCGAAGGCGAAGACCACCCGGACCCGGAAGGCTGCGGCATGACGGGGTCCGGTTGCAACTGCGGACGCGAGCACACGGTGGAGGCTGACGATGAGGCGGTGGAGCAGTCGGCCGACCTCGAAGAGTTGATGCGGAACGCCGGGGTGATCGAACTGCCCGACAGTCCGGCCGAACCGCCGCAGTGGCTCGACACCGGGACCGGTCCGGGTTGGCCGAACGGAACCGCCTGGGAGCGGCACGACGATCCGGAACAGCAGCCGTAACCCACAACTGAATCACTGCAACAGGAACACCCCGGTCAGGGTTAGTGACCGGGGTGTTCTGCGTCTCAGGGTAGGCGCTCCGGCGTGCGTGGCTAGACGCCCATCTCATGGCTTGAGGGATCGGGATGGGCCGGAGGGACCGAGACGGCGCTTCAGCCCATGACGCCCAAACGTCGCCAGCGCCGCGATGGGCTCCGGGGTCAAGGTCGGCGCTAGACGGCTCGCATCGCGTCCGCTAGCCCGCTCACGGCACCCTCACCGGGGAACCGGCGGCGTAGCTCCTGGTCAAGCTCGCTGGCGACCATCCGCAGGTGCAACTTGCTCTGCCGGCCATCCTTGAGCCCTTCGACGCCAAGGCCGACAGCAGCCTCAAGGTCACCTTCACGACCGGCGACGAACGCAAGTGTCAGTCTGCACTCTGAGATCCGCATCGGGCTTAGCTCGGTCCCGTCCGGCGCGATGTTGTCGTTGATGACGGATGTCGCGTACTCGCTCGCCTGCGCGTTGTCTTGCGCCATGCGGTGAATGTCCATCGAGTAGTAATCCCACTTCGCCGGATCGACCTTGAAGTGGTTGTCTGGCCGGTCCGGGTAGGGCAACTCTGCAAGCAGGTCCCGTCCGGACTCAAGCAGCGTCGTCAGCCCCGACTCTCCAAGACGCGCTCTCGCCTTCGCTTCCTGGGCGATGAGCTGTACTTGCACGCTGGTGCCCCGGGCGACTGCCTGTCCACGCCGCGATGCCTCGACGGCCTGCCGGAACCGGCCCTGAGTCAGCGCGAACCACGCCGTCATCTCATGACCCCACCCGACAATCTCCGGGTGCCCCGCTTCCATGCCCAACTGAGCAGCCGCTACCCGAGTGGACTCCGAAGCCGTACCCATCCCCAGGTCGTACTCAACACAACCCGCAAGCAACGCCAACCACCCGCCCGCCACCAGCAAATCCGAATGTGCCTTCAGGCCGACCGGTCGCCGCAGCAGGCTTCCCACGTACTGCAACCACTCGTGAGCCTCAGTGCGCAATTCCAGCGCGTCGCGCCGGTTGTACTGGCAGCACAACTCCTCAACCGTCGAGTGCAGAGACTCGATCGTGTTCGGTGTCGTGTCGGAAGTCTGCAACTTGGAGACCAGTTCGGCCGTCTGCCATGGCCGGTCGTTGAGCTTCGCGGTCGCGTCCTGTCTCGCTGCCGCGATGAGCTCACCCTTCGCCCGCAGTGCCGCGTCACACGCCCGCGCGATGTCCTCGGTGGCTGGCTTCCGGCCGTTCTCCACGTTCGACAGGTAGGACCGGCTGAAGTGGGTTGCCCGCGCCAGATCACCCAGCGACCACCCGCGATGATCACGGTACTCACGGAGACGGCTCCCGAACGTCATGACCCCAGTGTCACCTACGCCTTGTATCCCTGTCTCCCGATGCTGAGGGATACGCGGGAATGATCGATCCGGCGCGCTGTAGGGGTGATGCTCCAACCATGAACGACCGAACGCGGGGAACCCTGAAGGACGGCACACACTGGCCGGATCTGCGGGCTGCGCAGGACTTCGACTGCGACGGGGAGAACCCCACGACCGGCTGTCGGTGCGTCCTCGGGTACCACAATGGCTACCACCGCGACAGCACCGGTGCGGAGTGGCTGGACGACTGACCGGTGGGGCTGGCGTGTTGATCCCTGCATCCGCGCCGGTCCCACCTACCAACGAAACAACCCTCAGTGCGACTTCCTGCGCACTGAGGGTTGTTGCTCGCGGCACCTTTCCCGGTGGCACGAGTTCGTGATTGGATAGGGACGGAACCCCGGAAGACCTGAGGTGCTAGAGACACTTCAGTACGACCGGGGTTCCTTCTTGCTCAGACGCACATCCCCTGCGTCAGAGCTTGCTGCACTCGTGGCAGAGCGGCTTGCCGCCGGTGCCCGAACGCCGGTTCTCCGACTCGATGTTGTTGCCGGTGTTGCACAACGTGTTGTTGTGGTGAACAGCGGCCTTGATCGAGTGCCAAGCTGCGGTGACCATTCGGTTCCTCCTTCCGTTTTCGACGGACACGGCTCAAAGTGACAATGCGCCGCCAGTCCGGGGAAATCCCGGCCCGGAAAGCATCCTGCCCTACAACAGATGCAGAACGATGGACGACACGCGCGGCGTGGGAGATTGAAACGATCAATCGATTCGGGATATTGCAAGCCGCCACAGACGCTAGGCTGACACGCTATCCGGCACCACCGACAAAATGGGGCACGACATGGCGAAGCAGGTTGAGGCGTTCGACGTGACGACACCGGACGGCACCAAGGTCCGTATCGCGGTGCTCGACAGCAACGGCATCCGTGTGACGTTCAAGAAGCGCAAGACGGCTGTGTCCTGGCATGTGGTCTCGCGCAACGCGCCCAACGACGACAGCATCACGATCGTCACGCCGGTGGAGGAGATCTGATGCGATCTAACCAGCTTCACCGTCCTTGACGACCCGGAGATGCCCCACCCCACCCGTCGATGCGGGAGTGCGTGCCGCCGACAGCGCGCGGCGGATGCGGTCGGTGTCGCGCTTCGGGGCGTGGGAGTAGCGGTCGAACGTCATGACTTTGGAGGCGTGTCCAGCGCGCTCCTGGATCTCGGGCAGGCTGAGTGCGTCGTCCTTCCCCAGCCGGTTCACGTGCAGCGATATACCGGCGTGCCGGAGGTCGTAGAACCGCACCGAGTCCGGGACTCCGGCCGCTCGAGTAGCTGCACGCCAGTACTTGTTGTAGAAGTTGCTGTGCCGGATGGGCTTGGTGAAGTCGAGCCGTTCGATGTCCGGCCTGCCGTAGGCGCGTCCCTCCTTGAGGCCCACGAATAGTGGCAGTTCGTGCAGCTTGTTCGCCGGGTATCCCGCGGCAAGCGCTCGTGCACTGTGGGCCTTCACGTATGCGGCGAGCTTCGTGTTGGTGTCTGGCGCCAGGTCGATCTCACGGATGCTCTTGACGGTCTTGGGGTCCGTCTCGCGGATCAAGTGCCCGTTGACGTCGACCACGACTGCATTGATCCCGATCACGCCTGGCTCCGTGTCCACGTCTTGGAGCCATAGACCAGCCAGTTCCTCTGGCCGGCACCAGGTATCCGCCGCCAGCAGCGCATACACGTCGTACGGGTAAGGGAGGTTGCTGATGATGGTGAATGCCTCATCGGTGCTCAGCGGGTAGTACCCCGACTGGGCGTCGGAGACCTTGCGGACTGGCGGAAGGACCCCGCGCATCGTGCGGAACCGGCCGACGCGGGCAGGGTTCTCCGAGATGCGCCGCGTATCGACGGCGTAGTCCAGCAGCGTCCGCAATGCATAGAAGTTGTTCCGTACGGTGGTCGGCGATTTGCTGGCCTTGAGGGCATTCACCCACCCCCACACGGACTCATAGCTGATCTCACCGACCGCGAGGGGTCCGAACGTCGCGGGGATCGCTGTCGGCGCGGTGTTCATCAGGAGCAGACGCCGGTAGCCGTCCGCTGTCCGAGCCTTCGGGAAGTGGGTCGTGTCGAGGTATTCCTCAGCGACCGTGGCGAAGGTGTGCCGACCGCGCTCGGGATCAACGTATGTGCCGTTGCGCGTTGAATCGCGGAAGTCGTCGGCCAACTTGTCGGCAACACCCTTCGTGGTGAATCCACCCTTCGTACGGCGCTTGTAGTTCTGCGTCGGGTCCTCATACGCCACTTCCCAGCGCTTCTTGGAAGGGTGCAGGTTCTTCGTGCGGTGCGACACCCGAACCCATGCCCGAGGTTGCCGGCCACTCATGATGCAGCTCCGTTCGGACGTTGCGTGCTTGTAGGTGCGAGACGGGCCAGGAGACGGTTCGCTGCTGCGCGCGCCTCCTCGGGCTCAGCGAACTCACGGGGCGTCGGTGCATCGGACGGATAGCGGCCGAAGCCGTCGATGACGGCGACCCGGTAGACCGGCTTGTAGTGCCGGTGGAAGGTGGCGATGGTGAGATTCCGGTCGGTGCTCGGGTGGTCGGTGGCGCGAAGTGTGATGCGCCGGTTGATCGCCACGGGTGGTGGAGCAACGGCGAGCCGATACCTGGTCATGCCGCGACTCCTGCCGACTCGTGGCGGGACAGGATGCGGGCGACGGTTGGCGAGGACCACTGACCGCCGCGTGCGGTCGGATGCCCTTGTTCCGTGAGGGTTTCTGCAATGGCGCGGGTGCTCTGCCCTTCATCCCGAAGCCGAAGCATGACCTCTAGAGCCTTCTGTTGGGCCTTGATCGGGCCGGACGGACCCCAGCCGTACGGGTACCGGCCGACCGCGTGACCACCCTTCGCTGCCTTCGTGCTCCGGCCGTCGCGCAACCGCTTCACAATCATCAGCCGGTCGAGCTCATGGAACACCCCGGCCATCTTGCGCATCGCCGTACGCATCGGGTCATCCGGGTCATCGCGCAGAACCTCACCAGTAGTGGTGAATACGCGTGCGTTGAGACCGTTCCAGACCTCAGCCAGGATCGCTTCTTGAACCGTGACTTCACGCGCCAGCCTGTCGAGGTCCCGCACGATCAGGCCGCGCGCCTTACCGTCGTGGATCATCGTCAGCGCTTCGGTCAGCCCCGGTCGTTCGTGCGCGTCCTTCGCACCCGACACGCCTTCATCCCGCGCAATATGCACGATCCGATGCCCGTTCGCCCGAGCCCATCGCCTAATTGCACGGATCTGTATGTCGATGCCGTCGCCATTCTCGACCTGCTCCCGCGTCGACACACGAACACTCGCCACTAATTGCATTTCCGCTCCTCTCCGCTTTCGGAATGCGGCATCGCTCCGACCTGCTGCGCCGCTAATTCCGAAGTTTCAGCGGCGACTCTACGCCGGTCGTCTCAGAATGTGAGACGCAGGTCCAGGATCGCTACGCGCCGTTCTCGGGCCGTGAAGGTCGGCGGACAGCGTCCGGCCCACGGCGCATGGCTTCAGGCCCGTACGGACAAACCTCACCACGGCCGTCACCGTCTCCGGCCGCGTGTCCTCCGCTCGGTCTCCTCGACACCTTCGGCGACCCGCTCACGGATGGTCCGCGCCTTGCCTGGCGTCCGGCCGTTCCGGGTGGGGGTGGGGTCCAACTCCGACTCCTCATCGAGCCCTTCCTTCCGCCAGCGGACCGGGCTGTATGCACCCTGGCGAATGTCGGTTGTCTGCAGCACCGTTCCCCTCACCACGTCGTCGTCATCCCGCAGGATGCGTGACGCCTTGTCGGCCTGATCACGGTTCGCGTTACGTAGTGCAGCGTTGTTCAGCTGGTCGAGGTCTTCGCCTTGATGCACAGCAGGTTCCTCGCCCCACCCCCACTCGTCGCCCGATGACGTCAGTTGCTGCTGCAGGCGGTCTGTCTGCCCCATCAGTTGCGCAAACTCTCCACCACCGGCGAGAGCATCGCGCTTCTGCTCGGCGGTGAGCTCGCCCCACTGAGATTGCAGATCGGCCATGATTGGCGCCCACGCATCGTCGGTCTTCTGTTGCGCGATCAGGTCCAGCCCGAAGCGCTCGCTGAAGCCGGTGCGGTTGAGGATCATCTGCGCAGCGCGCAACGCATCAGCATCCGACGTGTTCGGGCTCAGCATGATCTTGCGAACTGTGGCGAGCGCTGGCATCACCATCTCCAGCAGCCGTTCCGTCGCCTTCGCCCGCACTTGTGGCGCAGAGCCACCGTGCTTCGAGCACACCGTCCCACCTGGAACAGCGCCACGCTTACACCGCTGGCCGGCATTGTCGCCGTGCTTTGTTGTAGCAGTGCAACGGTTGTACGTAGGTCGGTCTGTTCTAGGGTTTCCGCTCGCCCTGTTCTTCTTGGTCATATTGCAGCCTTTCTGTGGGTTCGTCTAAAAGTCCGTAGTCTCCGGATCGCGCGTACGCGCGAGGCTGGCCGGATCGAAAGTCCGTAGTCCGAGGAATCCCTATACCTAGGACTACGGACTTTTCTAACTCTCCGTATACGAATCCCCTTCCTAGGACTACGGACTTTCATCTACCGAGCGTTAGCAAGCTCATCGAGCAGCGCTGCAGTCTCCGAAGGCGTCAGACCCGGCACGGTCCCGGTCTCCCGGTCCACACCCGCCGCGTCCATCACCTCAGCCGCGCGCCGCATCGAGCCGAAGTGCACACGAAACAACGCCTTTGACTCGCGCTCCTCGACAACCGGCCGCCATTCCTTGCACCAATCGACGCGGCGAATGGGTCGCGACAGGACCTGTCGGTGGAGTTCGTCGTAGGCCATCGGCTCCAGTCCCCACCCGCGACCCGACAGCCGGTCACCCGCCACCAGCAACGCATCATTGCCGTGTCGTTTTACCCCGACATACGGCACCGACGACCGGCGCGCGATGCGCACCCGTGACTCCCATTGCCGCGCGTCCGTCAGCACCCCCACAAAGGGCGCCGCGCCACCGTTCATCTGCTTGAGGTGTTGCAACATCACGTCCACCTTTCGCTCGGCGCACTCCGCACAGCCCCACGTATCGCAGGGCCACGCGCACGCTGCTGTCCGGCCGTCCCGCCACACCAGCACGGCGACCTTGCGGCACCGGCGCGGGTTCTCCACCGCCCACTTCGCCTGGACCGTGCCGTCATCCGCAGCACTCCCATCACTGGCCATTGGGCGTGATGACTGCAATCCGGAACTCGGCACGCGTGATCGCGGTATAGAGCCACTTCACGCGGTCCTTGCCGAACCACCGCGACTCATCCACGATCAGCACGCTGCCCCATTGCGAGCCCTGTGACTTGTGGCATGTGATCGCCCACCCGTACGTCATAAACGCGCGTTCGCGCCTGCGGTGCGCGACAGCTTCGAACGCCTTCTCCTGATCCATGCCGCGGAAGCCGTCCCGCCATGCCGGAATTTCGAGCACCGCGCCGTCCTCACCCTCCACCGTCAGCCAGATTCCATCGCGGCCGTGCGGCTCGGACCCGACCACCGAGAACATCTGGCCGTTGAAGATGTCGAGGTCCCGGTTGTTCTTCAGGCAGATCACCCTGTCGCCGGGCACCGGCAGGTCGCCGTCCAGACCGTGCAGCGTGCGTAGCTTGTGGATTCGACGCCAACGCTCACGGTTCGTGCCGGTGATGACTTGACCGAACCGCATCGCCTGCTTGCTGGACACGGGTAGGTAGATGCTGTTGCTGCCGTAACGCTGGGGGATGAGCCGTTTGCCTTCCCGGACTCCGGTTGCGAACTCCAGCACGATCGAGTGCGCGGCCTGACGGTGTACTTCGGTCAGGAGATAGTCCGGCCTGGCGTCCGTGAAGTACCCGGCTCTTGAGCCTCGTGGCGGCGGAAGCTGCGCCGGATCGCCCAGCGCCAGCACAGGCACCCCGAACGAAAGCACGTCCTTCGCCATCACCTCATCGACCATCGAAACCTCATCGATGATGAGCAGATCCGCGTCTCTCAACGGACTGTCGCGATTGACAATCCACTCCGGAGTGCTGAGGTCGGTCTCCAGTTTCCGGATGCGGTCGAGCATCTCCGTGCGCCGGTCGGCGTTTCGCTCTGCGTTGAGCTCAGCCTTGAGTTCGTCCGCCTCGGCGCGCACCTTCTCCACGGGCAGGTAGATGAGGCTGTGCAACGTGGACGCGCCTTCGCATCCCTTGCTCCGCATCACATGCGCGGCCTTGCCGGTGTAGGCGGCATACATCACGGAACCGATCCCCAGGTGGCCCGCGACCTTTCGGGCGAGTGTGGTTTTGCCAGTGCCCGCATACCCAAACAGCCGGTACGTCTGCGATGCACCGCTCCCGTACC
Source organism: Kribbella sancticallisti (assembly GCF_039530625.1). Lineage (NCBI taxonomy): Bacteria > Bacillati > Actinomycetota > Actinomycetes > Propionibacteriales > Kribbellaceae > Kribbella > Kribbella sancticallisti. The sequence continues at coordinate 8,557 of NZ_BAAAOS010000085.1, forward strand.
ACCGCTTGATTCGGCGCATGGCCTGGGCTTGCTGCCCCGACAGTTCGTCACGCTTGCTCATTCGTCGTTGCCCTTTCCTCGCGCGTCGGCGAGTTGCCTGATCGCGTCGGCGACATCGGCCAGTCCCTGCCCGATTGCCTCCGCACCCTCACGTACTGCCGGACCGAGCGGTGTCTCCAGGCCCTCGCCAGCGACCGCGATGGACAGACCTTCCAGGCCACCCCATCCACCATCAGGCGCGCCGAACGAAATCTCACTAATTGCTTGGACCAAAGCGTCAATGCGCTCGCCGTCCGGGTCACGGAACGGCTCGATATTCTTGGTTTGGTTCATCGCAGTTCCTTTCTGGTGTTGGAACGGGCCGAAAACGGAGCGGCCCGTTCCGCAGATCTGCAAGCGGAAAGCCGGAGCGGTGGACCCATGGGCAAGGAGGACCCCAACCACCGCTCCGGCCGGTTCATGACGCCGACTGCCAGTCGCTAGACCCACGGCGCGCCTGGCGCTGTGCCAGGTAGGAGGCTGCGACAGGTCTCAGCCGGGACAGAGGCACCCTCCGGAAGTCCCGCAGCCTCAGACCGGCTTCTACGGCTTCAGCAGCGTCTGTGTGGGGGTGGGGTGGCGCGACAATCCGCAACCGGGAGCGATCCACGCCGACTCGGCATAACGCGTCATACCGCAGGCATCCCGAGTACGCGCCCGCTTCGTCCACGTCCACGACGATGTAGATCCGGCCGGTACCACGCGTGAACCACGACGCCTGGCAGATGTGGACTTCGCTTGCACCTTGCCAATGGGACGTTGCAGCCACCCCTACGGACACGAGGGCGTCGGCGTCCTTCTCACCCTCGCACCACGCGACCCGGCGATTGGATCGAAGCGCTTGCAGCAGTTCGGGAAGCCGGTACATCGCCCGCTCGGAGAACGCCAGCCGGTTGTCCCGGATCTTCGGGACCCAGAATCCACCCTCCGGCTTACGCTCGCTGGTGATCCACGAGAACATCCGGAACGCCTTCGGCTCATAGCGCACCTTGCTGATGCGAGGCTCGCCTTTGGGATTCGTGTAGACGTATTGCCGCATCTTCCGGCTCATGCAGCATCACCGCAGTCGATCGTGATCACGCCGTCCTTGAACATGCCCGAGTGGGCCCGGACGCCTTCCGCCCAGACCGTCACCACCACGAATGGTGTCCTGCGGCTGATGACGGCTTGGGCCAGAAGGAACGTTGCAACGTCGCGCGGGTCAGAGTCGAGCGGCATGCCGGCCACATCGCACGCCTTCCGCCAGTCGCTACGGATCCACGTTGCGATCTTGTCGACAGCACGCCGGGTTGGGCAGATCGCACCGAGCGCACTCGCGCAAATGAGTGCTGCATCGCCATACGCCTCTGCGTATCCGCCAGCTACGCGGACGGCCGGACCGCACGCCTCTGCACGGTTGGTGTCGATGACGTAGCTGCTGGGCTTCCCCCAGCGCGGGCTAGGTCCGGCGACTGAGGCAATCGCTAGACGTACCCTTGACGTCGTGTCGTTGTTGTAGTTGCTCATGGCATCGTCTCCGCAGACGGGGTGGGGCTGAACCTGACCGGGCACGGCCCCACCTCTCGTCTAGTCGTTGGTGATGAATGGATCGTGGGCCGCCGATCGGTCGCCTTGCAGGTATCCGGCCGTCAGCTTTGGGAGTCGGCCCCGCATCGCAGGCATCCGGTCCAGCTGCTCGGCCTGGAACTCGGCTGGATCCTTGGCGATTTCCTCCCAGGCGGCATCCTCCGCGGCACGATGCTCCGTGACCTGCTCCCGCACCTGCGGCAGATACCTGTGAACCTCGGTGGCCTGCCGACGCAGCACGGCGCCGCTAATGCGGCCCGACCGCGCACCCTCGATGAGGTCTTTGATCTCAGCCCGGATCGCTTCGACCTCAGCCCACCGCTGGGCGCAGTTCTCCTTGCTCTGCTCCTTGTGCTGGTCGTACGCCGCCTGCTGCTGGCCGCGCAGTGAACGTTCGTAGCTGATGCCGAACGCTTGAAGGTTCCGGTAGTGCTTCGGAGCAAGGGAGTTCGGCGGAAGCTGGTCCATTCGCTCGCGGTACTCCGTCAGCGTCATTGCCTCACCCTCGCTGGCCGCAATCGGGTCATAGCTGCTCATCGGTTCCCTCCCAATGCCGGTAGCGTCCGAGCCATCTCGTTGGCGCGCTCTCGTTCGGCAGTGGCCAGAGTGGCCTCACGATCGAGCACCTCGCCCAGGACGTTGAGCATTTCGTTCGCTTCGGCGGTCGCCTCGTCAATCGCCTTGTCGAGCGCGGACCAGTTCTGGTCATCGCGCGTCACGTCGCCTTGCGGGGTTCGTTCTTGCATCGGTCGTTTCCTTGTCGGTAGTGGGTTATCGATGTCGATGTCCGGATAGACGGACTGCCGCAGGCGGCCGAGCGCACCCCCACCCCGGAGCGGTTCCCGCTTCTCTTCCGGTGGCGGGGTGGGGGTTGCCCGTCGCGCCTGGGCAGCAGCCTTGAAACGTCCAACCTGCTCCGCGTTCGGCCGACTCACGCGGCATCCCGCTTCGAGTTGTGACGCCGGTTGACGCGGTTGATCTCGCGCTGAGTCGCACGGCGCATGAACTCAGCGAGCGTCACGCCTTCACGAGTGGCCGCAATGCTCAGATCGCGGTGCAGACTGCGAGATGCCCAGAACATCAGGTGGACCGAGTCCGGTGCTGGCCGTCCTCTTGGCATTGCTCCTCCTTGAATCGCTAGCGACTCGACAACGCTAGTCGTTGCGTCTGGCAACGAATCGCTTCATGTTGTCGAGCAGAGGTTGATGCAGGTGCTCACTGCTCGGCGGGAACGGACCACGCCTGTAGGCAGCGCTCGATTTCGGCGCGACTGATGAACACCGGGCCGGTCGGACCGGCTGGCTTGATGACGCCGATGCGGCGCTCAGCGATCCAGCGGTCCAGCTGGCGCGGCGTGCAGTTGAGCAACGCGGCAGCTTCCGGCTTCCGGAACATGAGCGGTTCCGGCGGTGGGGTGGGGGTGGTCCGAGTCTTGCGGGGTGGTCTGGGCACGGTTGTACCTCCGGGACACGATCACCGGAGATGGCCAGACATGAAGAGAGGCACGGACACCCGGCGACCAGATGGTCTGGGAATCCCGTGCCTCAGCGGACGCGGGGAGCGACGTTACAGGGCTGCAACACTCAGCCAGGTCGCTCGTTGTGGGAACCGTACGCCGCGAACGGCGGGCGCAGGGGGTTCGTGTGTTGTTGTTCTGTTCAGCCGATCACGACGGCCGACACCGACGATAGCCGCGACGGCTGAAACCGACAACTTCATGGTTGGGCGACGGTGTGGCGACGGTTAGCCGCGCTACTCCGGCGCTACGGCGCTCCGATCAGGGACGGGTCGGGACATCTGCGCAGATCGGCACGCTATTGACGCCGAAACGCCCTGTTTGCATGGGCTTTCGGCAGACATACCCGCTATCCGCCGTCATGCCGTCGCTAGCCGTCGT
>NZ_BAAAOS010000086.1:0-3301 GCF_039530625.1 Kribbella sancticallisti
GTGAGAAGGCCCCGCCGGCTGGTCGCGGGCGGGGCCTTGGTCGGTTGGGTGATGGGGTGTTCGGCGTGGTGACTCGCCTGGCGGGTCAGTCGGCGCCGGTCTCGGAGATCGCGGTGCGGGCGGCTTTGTCGTCGACGATTGAGCTGTTGCGGGCGAATGCGGCGGTGAGGGCGTTGACGGCGAGGTTGTTGATCGCTCGTGGGTAGCCGCGTGAGGCGTTGTGGATCAGGGTGATCGCGTCGGTGCTGAACAGGGTGTCGGTGCGGCCGGCGATTTTGAGGTGGTGGGTGATGTAGTCGGTGGTCTCGGCCGGGTTCATGCCGGTGAGGGTGTAGCGCACGGAGATTCGCTGGTCGAGGGCGGCGAGGACGCCGAGGCGGAGGCGTTGGCGCAGGGTGGGTTGTCCGATCAGCAGGGCGGCGAACGGGGCGCCGGAGTCCATGTTGTGGTTGGTGAGCATGCGGACGGCTTCCATCTGGGTGTTGTCGAGCAGGTGTGCCTCGTCGATGATCACGACCGGGCTGCGGCCGCGTTCGGCGTGTTCGGCGGCGAGCGCGTCGGCGGCCTGGGGGACGAGGGTGGCGGTGTGGAAGTTGGGGACCTGTCCGAGCGCGGTGACGATGTGGTGCAGCATGCCGCGGACGCCGACCGAGGGGTTGGGTAGGTAGATGACGACGTGCCGGGAGGTGTCGAGGGCGGCGGTGGCGGCGCGGACGGCGACGGTTTTGCCGGCGCCGACCTCGCCGGTGATCACGCCGAGGGCGTGCTGGTCGATGCACCAGGCGATGCGGGCGACGGCCTCGGAATGGCCGCCGTGTCGGTGCAGCATCGACGGGGCCAAGCCGCGGCCGAAGGGCATCGTGGTGAAGCCCCAGTGCGACTGCAGACGCTGAACGCTCACCGGCTGACCTCGCGTCCCTGCTCGCCGGTCACATCGCCGGTGATGTCGTCGGTGATGTCGTCGATGGACAGCTGCCCGGGGATTTGCCCGGGGATTTGCCCGGGGATTTGCCCGGGGATTTGCCCGGGGATTTGCCCGGGGATTTGCTCGGGCGGGGTTGAGTAGAGCGCGTGGAAACCGATGCGTTCGTCGTCGGCGACTTGCTGGTGGTGGGTGTCGGCGATCAGTTGCAGGTAGGCGATCCCGGTCGCCGGCGCGGGTGCGGGCTCGGGTGTTTCCGGTCGGGCTTTGGGATGCGCGTGGCGGGTGATGACGTGCGGGACGGCGTGCCCGAAGTCTTTGTCGCGGTGGCGGACCTGGATGACTTCCAGGTTGAACGGGGAGAACACGAGCTCGACCTTGCGTCCGGCCAGCGCGGCCTCGACCTGGTAGGTGTTGCCGTGCAGCGAGACGGTGGCGGTCTTGGTGACGGTGCGGTGCTCGGACCACAAGAACGCCTCGGTCAACGCCTCGGTTGCGGGCATGACCGGGCCGTGCCCGAGGCGCTGCCAGCCGTCGTTCCAGCGCTGCAGGGGTGTCTGCTGGGTTTCGGAGTGCACCTGGTGGTGGTAGACACTTTCGGCCCAGGCGGTGAACAGGGCGTTGAGCTCGAGCAGACCCGCGGCCGGGGTGAGCTGGGCGTCGGCTAGCTGCCCGGCGCTGGTGTCGGCGACCTCGACGAGGAACTGATCGCGCACGGTCTTGAAGAACCGTTCGATCTTGCCTCTGCCTTGGGGCCGGTGCGGGGTGGAGTGCACCAGCCGGATCCCGAGCTTGCCGCAGGCCCGCAACAGCCACGCATCAACGAACGCCGACCCGTTGTCCACGTAGACGCTGGCGGGAACGCCGCGAGACGCGAGCGCCGGTTCGAGTGCGGCGGCCAGCCGCACGGTGTCCTCGGCGAACCCGAACCGGTAACCGGTCACGAGGCGGGAATGATCATCCAGGAACGCGAACAGGTACGTTTTGCGGCCGCCGACCCGCGGCCCGTGCAACGCATCCCCGACCCACCGCTGATTCGGCGCCTCGGCCTCGAACCGGCCGAACACCACACCGCCACCACCGGCCGCGGGGCCCATCAGCTCACGACGGTGGAACAGCCGCAGCAGCGTGGATTCCGACGGTGAGTAGCCGGACGAGGTGCGCAGGATCCGCGCGACCTGCGCGGCGGTCCGGGCGGGGTTCTCCCGCTTCAGCGCCACCGCCAGCTCCAGCACCTCAGTGTCGAGGCGGGTGCCGGGCTGGCGGATCGACGGGGCCAGAGCGTCGAAACCGCCGGCACGGTAGCGGCGAATCCATCGATCCAGGGTGTCGCGGGAATAGGAATGCTGCCCGCCGAACGGGCCGGCATGCGTGCCGGCGGCGATCGCCCGCACGATCCTGCCGCGCGCCTTGGTCGACAGCTCCGGATCCAGCGCAGGACAGATCAACTGGTAGCGGAACAACGCCACCTGCTGCGCCCGCTGTCGACGTTTGACGTCGTCCTGCTCGGGTGTGCTCACCACGAAAACCTCTATTCAGCAAGGGAAAGCCCGGCCGGTCCCGGCCGGGCAGCAACTCTCGCGAGGATTCCGGATGCCCGCCCAGCGCGTCAGAGGCAACTCGTGTTGCGACCGGCACCCGGCCGCGCCGGCGGCCAGCCCGGCGCGAGCAGCCGACCAGCAGAACACGCCACGGCGACCTGCCAGCCCGTCACCGCGCCGACGACCCCCACCGCACCGAACCGGCCGGTCACCGCCGCAGTCGCAGCCCCCAGCGCGGCCAGCACGTCACGCCACGGCGAGCCGAGCGCCTTCGGCACCGGCTGATCCACCCCAGCGCGATGAGCTACCTGCAACAGATACAGCCGCACCGGCTCCAACCGGCCGGCCATCACCCGCAGCCAGCCCCGCACCGTCGCCGCCGGAACCCCCAGCGTCCGCGCGATCGCCCGGTGACCCCGCCCGCCGGCACGAGCCAGCAACGCCGCCCCGATCACCTCAACCCCGTACGCCCGCCGAACCAGCACCGTGACCGGCAACAACACATGCGTGACCAGACACCCACCGCAGCGGGCACGCCGCGGACGTAACACGCCAGCGATCCCACCGACACCACGCGGACGCCCCCAACCCCACGGACGCAACGCTTCCCGGCAACCCGGACACTCGACCTGCCCGGACGCCAACCGCAACTCGACTTGAACCGGATCAGCCTCTACCGTCACCAACGGGTGCCTCCGCGCATCCCAGCACGGCCCTCCCGCAGCGGTCCTCCACGACATGAAGCGGGAGGGCCGTTGTCGTCTCAACCCCTCACTGCTCGACACACTGACGGTGACGACCACAAAGATCAACACACACACCGAGGGACCACAAGACG
>NZ_BAAAOS010000087.1:0-1335 GCF_039530625.1 Kribbella sancticallisti
TGTCGCGGTTGAGGCGTCGCCGGTAGTGGCATCGTTTGGCGCGGTGTTGGTGTTGGCGTCGCCAGGCTGAGCGGTGGAGTCGATGGGTGGTGTCGCGGTTTGGTGCGATGATCACGGTGGTGAGTAGGTGCTGGATTTCGTTGCAGGTAAGGGGAATCCAGCCGGTCGGGGCTGGCCTGTGGGTGTGTTCGGTGGTGGTGATGACGGCGAGGAAGGCATGAGCGAGCATCGATAAGATCGTCGCTCGGTGCCATGAGGTCCAGCGGCGGACCTGGTGTTGATCCAGGCCGGTGAGTCCCTTGGCCGCTTGGAAGTTTTCTTCCACTGTCCAGCGGCGCCCGGCGACGGTGACCAGGGTCTGCAGCGGGACCGGTTGGGGCGTGTAGCAGCGGTAGTACGCCAACTCGCCGGTGTGGTTGTTGCGTCGCACCAGCAGGCTGCGGTGCCCGGGCCGGTCGGGATCGATGGCCAACTGGGCCCAGTCGTAGTAGCGGGGTCCTTTGGCGCCTTCGCCACAGGAATACCGTCGCCAGGCGCGCCGGGGAATCAGTTTGGCCGCTTGATCGGCCCGGAACTTGCCGGCCGCGGTGACCACATCACGGTTGCAGCCGATGGCCAGCACATACCCGACACCGCGGGTCTCCAGTTCGGCGCGCAGACCAGGATCGGCGCCGTAGACCTCGTCACCGGCCACCCAGCAGGCCTTCACCCCGGCATCCAGCGCCCGGGTCACCATCGTGGTGGCCAGGGCTGGTTTGGTCGCGAACTCAACCGCGGCCGGGATCCCGGCCGCGGCGCGACGCTCGGTGTCGTCGGCCCACGACTTGGGCAGGTAGAGCGCCCGGTCGATGAAGGCGTGCCCGGTGTCGGTGGCATAGGTCAGATACACCGCGACCTGGGCGTTCTCGATCCGCCCAGCGGTCCCGGTGTATTGGCGTTGCACCCCGACAGTGCAGACGCCCTTCTTGACGTCTCCAGTTTCGTCGACCACCAGCACCGCGCCGGCCTCACCCAACTGCTCGGTGACGTAGCCGCGCAGGTCGTCGCGGACTTTCCCGGCGTCCCAGACAGCCTTGCGTAGCAGGTGCTGCATCCCGTCCGGGCTGTCGTCACCGGCATGTTCGGAGATCGTCCAGCAGTTCTTGCTGGGCAGCCCTGACAGTAACCCGAGCACGAACCCACGAGCCCGGCGCCGCGGCTCGACCCGCGCGAAACACGGCGCGATCCGCTCCATCAACGCGTCGAACATCGATTCCCACTGGCCACCATCTAAGCTATCGCCCGCGGCCACCGCCGCATCAGCTGTGTTCCACACAAACCCGGCATGATGACGCG
>NZ_BAAAOS010000088.1:0-3154 GCF_039530625.1 Kribbella sancticallisti
CACATGCAAGTCGAGCGGTAAGGCCCCTTCGGGGGTACACGAGCGGCGAACGGGTGAGTAACACGTGAGCAACCTACCCTCAACTTCGGGATAAGCCTCGGAAACGGGGTCTAATACCGGATATCACTTCTTACCTCATGGTTTGGAGTTGAAAGTTCTGGCGGTTGGGGATGGGCTCGCGGCCTATCAGCTTGTTGGTGGGGTAATGGCCTACCAAGGCGTCGACGGGTAGCCGGCCTGAGAGGGCGACCGGCCACACTGGGACTGAGACACGGCCCAGACTCCTACGGGAGGCAGCAGTGGGGAATATTGCGCAATGGACGAAAGTCTGACGCAGCAACGCCGCGTGAGGGATGACGGCCTTCGGGTTGTAAACCTCTTTCAGCAGGGACGAAGCGAGAGTGACGGTACCTGCAGAAGAAGGACCGGCCAACTACGTGCCAGCAGCCGCGGTAATACGTAGGGTCCGAGCGTTGTCCGGAATTATTGGGCGTAAAGGGCTCGTAGGCGGTCCGTCACGTCGGGAGTGAAAACTCGGAGCTCAACTCCGAGCCTGCTTCCGATACGGGCAGACTAGAGGTAGGCAGGGGAGAGCGGAACTCCTGGTGTAGCGGTGGAATGCGCAGATATCAGGAAGAACACCGGTGGCGAAGGCGGCTCTCTGGGCCTTACCTGACGCTGAGGAGCGAAAGCGTGGGTAGCGAACAGGATTAGATACCCTGGTAGTCCACGCCGTAAACGTTGGGCGCTAGGTGTGGGGGACATTCCACGTCCTCCGTGCCGCAGCTAACGCATTAAGCGCCCCGCCTGGGGAGTACGGCCGCAAGGCTAAAACTCAAAGGAATTGACGGGGGCCCGCACAAGCGGCGGAGCATGCGGATTAATTCGATGCAACGCGAAGAACCTTACCTGGGTTTGACATATAGGGAAATCTCGCAGAGATGCGGGGTCCGTAAGGGTCCTATACAGGTGGTGCATGGCTGTCGTCAGCTCGTGTCGTGAGATGTTGGGTTAAGTCCCGCAACGAGCGCAACCCTCGTCCTATGTTGCCAGCACGTTATGGTGGGGACTCATAGGAGACTGCCGGGGTCAACTCGGAGGAAGGTGGGGATGACGTCAAGTCATCATGCCCCTTATGTCCAGGGCTTCACGCATGCTACAATGGCCGGTACAAAGGGCTGCGAAACTGCAAAGTGGAGCGAATCCCAAAAAGCCGGTCTCAGTTCGGATTGGGGTCTGCAACTCGACCCCATGAAGTCGGAGTCGCTAGTAATCGCAGATCAGCAACGCTGCGGTGAATACGTTCCCGGGCCTTGTACACACCGCCCGTCACGTCATGAAAGTCGGCAACACCCGAAGCCGGTGGCCTAACCCTTGTGGAGGGAGCCGTCGAAGGTGGGGCTGGCGATTAGGACGAAGTCGTAACAAGGTAGCCGTACCGGAAGGTGCGGCTGGATCACCTCCTTTCTAAGGAGCATTGGCAGCCGCGGCCCGTAAGGGTGTGGTTGTCTACTCGTCGTTTCCAGGGCGAATGTTCCTGGGCGACGGTGCTTCGGAATGTGGAACATTGACCATTAGATGTGCAGCGGAATCGCTGAAGCTAGTACTACCCGTGAGGGTGTGGAACGTGGATGGGGTCGAGTGAATCGTCGAGGCGCGCTGTTGGGTCCTGAGGAATCGGGCCGGATCTCTTCGGAGAGATGGACTGGTTTTTCTGGGTCACTACTGCACCGGGATCTTTGCGGATCTGGGTGTAGCTGTGTGGCTGGGGCCGGCTCTCACCAAACTCCTGGTGGTGGTGTTCTGAAGGGTGTTTTGTTTCCCTGGAGGGATGTTGTCCGAGGGTAGTGGTGAGTCAGGGTCGGTGTTCCTGCCCGTATTTTGAGAACTGTATAGTGGACGCGAGCATCTTTGTAGTTTTTGTTGTGTGACAAGCTACTAAGGGCAATCGGTGGATGTCTAGGCACCAAGAGCCGATGAAGGACGTAGGAGCCTGCGATAAGCCCCGGGGAGTTGGCAACCAAGCTGTGATCCGGGGGTGTCCGAATGGGGAAACCCAGCTGGCACTCTAAAGCCAGTTACCAGTTCCTGAACACATAGGGTTCTGGAGGGAACGCGGGGAAGTGAAACATCTCAGTACCCGCAGGAAGAGAAAACAATAGTGATTCCGTGAGTAGTGGCGAGCGAAAGCGGATGAGGCTAAACCATGTGCGTGTGATAGCCGGCGTGCGTTGCGCATGTGGGGTTGTGGGAGCATTCAGACTCTAATGCCGTGGGGTCAGGGAGTTATAAATCGTTGTTGAAGCCGAATTTTCTGGAAAGTCTGGCCGTAGTGGGTAATAGCCCCGTAGGCGTAAGACAGCGACTTCCGAGTGTTTTCCCAAGTAGCACGGGACTCTTGAAATCCCGTGTGAATCTGGCGGGACCACCCGCTAAGCCTAAATACTTCTTGGTGACCGATAGCGGACTAGTACCGTGAGGGAAAGATGAAAAGTACCCCGGGAGGGGAGTGAAATAGTACCTGAAACCGATTGCCTACAATCCGTCGGAGCGATGCCTTCGGGTGTTGTGACGGCGTGCCTTTTGAAGAATGAGCCTGCGAGTTAGTGGTATGTGGCGAGGTTAACCCGTGTGGGGTAGCCGTAGCGAAAGCGAGTCTGAATAGGGCGCTTTAGTCGCATGCTCTAGACCCGAAGCGGAGTGATCTATCCATGGGCAGGTTGAAGCGCGGGTAAGACCGCGTGGAGGACCGAACCCACCAGGGTTGAAAACCTGGGGGATGACCTGTGGATAGGGGTGAAAGGCCAATCAAACTCCGTGATAGCTGGTTCTCCCCGAAATGCATATAGGTGCAGCGTCGCGTGTTTCTTACCGGAGGTAGAGCACTGGATGGTCTAGGGGGCTTACCGGCTTACCGAAATCAGCCAAACTCCGAATGCCGGTAAGTGAGAGCGCGGCAGTGAGACTGCGGGGGATAAGCTCCGTAGTCGAGAGGGAAACAGCCCAGATCACCAGCTAAGGTCCCTAAGCGATTGCTAAGTGGAAAAGGATGTGGAGTTGCCCAGACAACCAGGAGGTTGGCTTAGAAGCAGCCACCCTTGAAAGAGTGCGTAATAGCTCACTGGTCAAGTGATTCCGCGCCGACAATGTAGCG